>JANNVM010000667.1:0-14164 GCA_031414455.1 Verrucomicrobiota bacterium | reverse complement strand
CACCACCGATGATATTGTCTTCGGGATAGCGATTGATTCACTTTTACGTCAGGGCGGCAACGAGATGACCGCCGGGGCACTGCTTCGTGGTTTGCAGAAGTTGGATTTCACATCGCCCGACTTTCCCGATCAGTTGGAGCAGTTCATCAGCGAGTTCTCGCAGGGCGATCCTTCTGTTCTGATCGGCTTCGACGATGGACGTTGGCAGGATTTACCAGAGGGAGATCCTGAGGAGGCTGAGTCAGAGAGCAGTCCCAGCGTCTACCATTTTCGTCTCGTTCATTCATCGGATGAGGCATCCTTTTACCTTTTCCATGCTGGCAGTCGGGTTCTAGATGGCAGCGGCGTCACTGGAGGTTCCCGGAAGCGAGAGGGAGCTATTCACCATGTTCGAGTAGAGCTTTCACACCCCCGACACTTGCAGCAGGTATTGTGCAGAGCCAGAGAGTGCCCACACATGATTCGAGTGGAGGAGTCCACGGAAGCAGACTTTTGGGCTGCTCCATCCCACAACCCCGGATACTGACCACGGCATGACCGAACCAAACGAACCACCAAGGGCGAACAATAAACGGATGCAGGCAACGGCTCGAAGGCTATCTGTCGTGTCAGCAACGTCTCGCGCTCGCCGTCGCCTGATCCGAAGCGTTCGCCCAACCAATAACCCGCCCCGTGCCAATAGCAGTAATCACAGAGCAGATGCCCTGCAGTTCTGTAGTCGTATTTGATCTGCTGCACGATTACACACGACGACTTGAGTGGGACACCCTTCTTCGGGACGCCCGCTTCACCCGTGGGCACACCATCGCAGCGACTGGAGCCACGGCATTGTGTGTCGGGCGGCCATTTTTCGGCATCATTGGCATTGAGACCATTTACCTGACATTCACACGTGGAGTCATTGCAGCCGTGAACATGATTAACCGCCCACCATTTTTTGAGACATTCGCAGCGAGTATTCGTCATCAGGATTTCTCCGACGGTTCCAGCATCACCTACAAGTTCACATTCCGAGCACGCCCACGATTCCTTCGATGGCTTCTCGAGCCCATCATGCTGATAGTTCTTCGCCACGAGACCAGGCAGCGATTGAGGGCACTTTCCAAATATCTAGCATCAAGTCCCGCACGATGACAGCATACCAGACGCGCAACCAACCAAGGGCGAACAGGCGCGGCTGGCAAGCCTCCGGGCTCTTTCCTTTCTTACGATGACTCTCCGTAATTCCAACCCTCACCCTGCGTTCCACGCGCTGCCCCGCCCGGAGGCTGCCAGCGCTTGAGACGTTCGCGGCCAGAACGGAGGACATCGAGTGACAATCGAGACAGCTCGCCTGAAACTGATACCAGCTACGGTCGCGCTGGCTCGCGCGGAGATCGGCGACCGCGGTGGGTTCGCCCGGCTGTTGGGCGCGTCGGTGCCCGACAACTGGCCTCCCGAAATCCTCGCCGACGCGCTGCCCTTATTCCTGGGCTGGTTGGAGGCGGCACCGGATCGCATCGGCTGGTTCAGCTGGTACGCCCTGGCCGCGGGCGATGGCGCGGCGGCGCCGGTCCTGGTTGCGAGTGGCGGGTTCAAGGGGCCGCCGCAGGACGGGACGGCCGAAATCGGCTACTCCGTCCTCCCCCAATTCCAAGGGCGGGGGTATGCAACCGAGCTGGTCGGCGGCCTGGTTCGGTGGGCGGTGGGGCAGCCGGGCGTGGCCCGTGTTATGGCCGAGACTGAGTGGGCCAACCCCGCTTCGGTGCGCGTTCTGAGCAAGTCCGGGTTCGCCCCCGCCGGGCCGGCTACGGAGCCCGGTGGTGCGCGGTTTGAGTTTTTGGGTGGCGCGTGAACCGCCGAACCGGTGTTCCTGCAGCCAATCATGGTCCTTTATTCGGTCTGCGGCACCGCCTGATTCCCGGCCTTTAGCAAGTAGTTCGTGTCCTCCCTGGACATCCTCACGCACCAGTCCTGCACGAGGCCGATCTTTTCGCAGTCGCCGAAGTCATTGACGGCGCTCTGGCTGACCTTTTCCCGGATGGTCTTCCGGTTCTTCCAGACTTCGTGTTCTTTCATGAGTTCCTGGAAGTAGTCGTCGCCGGTGTCGGTGGCGAAGTAGGTCGCGGGAGCGTAGGGGCGGTGGCGTTTGGGGTCGAAGTGCTGGATGGTTTCGCGATAGAGTCGGCAGGCCCAGAAGTTGTGGTCGAAGTAGAGGCAGTAGAGCGGGCGGCCGTTTTTTGCGTTCACCTTCACGGGCCAGACGCGGTCGGTGGTTTGGAGGGATTCCTTCGCGCCTGCGGCGGCGATGACACGGCCGGGCTCGGCGAGGCAGAGCTGCGTGTTGAGGTAGGTGCGGAGTTTGACCGGGTCGTTCTTGGCGTCGAGGAAGCGCCGGACGATGTTGCCCCACGTGAGGGAGTCGAAGTCGATATCGGTCAGGGCGCTGAATGAGGGCTGAAGGCCCGCGACAATTCGGACCGATAGAGCGCCGGTCAATTGCCCTCCTTCACTCGGAGCCGGCGGTGATGCGCCCGCGGCCGGTGAGATGGTGGTGGTGTCGCCGACGGTTTTGTGCTGCTCGCACTCGTCGAGGATGACGATATTCGCCGCGGTGGAGGTGAGGACCGACGCGGACTGGCTGGTCAGGCCTTTGAACGAAGTGAATGAAGAGATTATCGTCAGGGGCCTCCGGGCAGTACACGGTGGCGATTTCGTGGCCGAGGCGCTGGCAGAGTTGGGCGGCGTCGCTGCCGATGCGCTTCTGTCCGCAGAAGAGGATCACTATGAGTTAGGGCCGGTGAATTTGAAGCTCTGGACGGCGCGGAAGTGGCCGCCGCAGCCGGCGGTGATCTGCGGGCCTTTTGCTGCCCTGGAGATGGACTTGAAGCTCTTTTGCCTATCCCCGCCGAACAGGACCGGCGGGCACTGCGCCCGGCCCCAGCCGCGGCGGAGGGCGGCGCAGAGGCCGGAGTGTGAGGTGTGGAAATAAACGGCCCTGGCGCGCGCGCCGTAATGGCCGCCGCCGCTAACGCAGTGGCGTCCGTTACGGCTCACTGCGGCGGGGCCGGTGATTCGACGCGGAGACTCTGCAGCCATTGGAAGATGAGTGCCGTGCCCCGGGGATCAAGCTGGGTGGTTCCGACGGGCGGCATCTGACCAGGGCCGCGACTGGTCAGACGAACGGGAAGCACGGATTTTCCAGGATCGCCGGGCGCAATGAGCAGGGCACCGGGCATGCCGTAGTCGCCGTGCTGGGGCGGGGCACCGATGAGATGTTGCGCGGCCCCCTCAATCCACGGACTGAGATCCATGCGGCTGTTGCCGCCGCCTTCGTGCCGGTGGCAGTGAGAGCAGTTGGTGGCAAAGTAGGCTTTTACTCTGTCAGGAAGCGATGCCGCCGCATTGTCAGGATCCACAAGGCGGGGCATCTCCGCGGGTGGCTTCGGGAACGCCGCCGGGAATTTTCCGTCCGGCTGTTTCGTGTGGATGAGACCGAGGCCCGCGAATCGCGTGAGTTGGTCCCCGCGATTCAACTGCGCAGTGGTCAGGCTCAGCGTATAGTTGGCGCCGCGGGCGTGGCACAGCACGCAATCCGTTCGCGCGGGGACCGCCCACTCACCGCCAGGAAGCGTTATGCGCTGCCCTTCCTTCGGCACGAGGACGGCATCGGTCTGCGATTCATTCCAAAGCCACGACCATGCTGACCAGTCGGCTTCCTGTTTGAGGAGCACTCGCGTTTCGATGCGCCGGGCCGGGCGTCCGTCGCCGGCAGGAATAGTGAGGGTCTGAACGAGCGCCGTGCCGTCGGGAAGGATCCATGAATTCCACGGCCATGCGGCGTCGCCGAACGGGGGCAATTCCGCCGCGGCGCGGTCAGGCAGGGCGAGCATTCTCTCTGCGGTCGCGCCGTCGTGCCACGCCGGGGCGTTGATCTGATAGGGATAAACACCCTCTGCGGGGCGCAGCGCGGCGGTGTCGGCAAAGAGTCCGGTTTCGCTCAGCATCCGGGGAAACGGTTTGCGGTCCGGCGGCGGCGGCGGAGCGGGTTCCAGTTTGGTGATCGTATTGCCCAGGTGGTCCGCGATGAGGATGTCACCGGCGGCGTTCGTGCCGAAGCCGGCGATGGCGGCCGGCGTATCCGCCAGTTCGCGGTTCCAGAGCAGCCGTTTGCCGTCGTGTTTCGCCGCCCACACGCGCCCGGTGCCGTAGTCGCCGTAGAGCCAGGCTCCCGTTAGGCCCGGGAACCGTTTTCCGCGATAGACGAACCCGCCGGTCAGCGAGCGGAAGGACGCGTGGTCGTGTTCGATGGTGGGCGGAGTGAACGGGGCCGGCCCGCGCAGACGGCCTTTGAGGAACGGGCGGGCGCCCTCGTATTCGCTCCAGCCGTAGTTCGCACCGCGCTCAAGCAGATTGGCATACTCCCGCAAATCCTGACCATTCTGGCCGACCCAGATTTGCCCGCTCTCCATGTCGCAGCTGATGCGCCATGGATTCCTCAGTCCATAGGCCCACGTCTCAGGCCTAACTTCCGCGTTGCCGGCGAAAGGATTGTCCGCCGGCACACGATAGGGCTGTCCGGCGGGGGCGCCATCCACGTCGATGCGCATGACTTTGGACAGCATGGACGCCGTGTTTTGCCCGGCGTTGTCAGAGTCGGAATTCGGCGTGCCGTCGCCGCTGGTGACGTAGAGCATGCCGTCTTTGCCGAAGGTGGCCGCGGCACCATTGTGGCCGTTGGACGGCCACTCGATCACCGTCATTCGCGATCCCTCCACGATGCGCCACGGGTCCTCGCGGGCCATGGTGTAGCGGACGATGCGCGAGTGATGTTTGTCGCCGGGCCCCTTGCCGTTGCTCCCGGCATAGAGGTACCCGTTTTCCTGATAGTGCGGATGAAAGCAGAGGCTGTAGGCCAGTTCAGAGTCCCCCGGGATCTCCAGCAGCGTCTCCAGTTCACGGACCCCGGGATCGTCCGTGAACCGTTTCAGTATCGTCTTGTTATTGTCCCACGCGAAGTTTTCCAGCACGAGCATCCGGTTCGTGCCCGGCTCCCATTCGATGGCGACCGGGCGTTTCACCGGCAGCTTTGGATAGGCGGGAACCCCCAACATTTCCGGCGGCGCTTCCGGAGAGCCGTGGAGGCGCGTATTCTGCCATGACGCCCGGGATTCCGGCTCCGCAGCGCAGCATGTCAGGGACAGAGCCAGAAAGGCGGTGCTTCTCATCGGGATGAAGACAGGTTCACTTCGCGAGCGGCACCACCGTCAACTGTTCGGCTTCGCCCGTCGTGGTGAGATCGGATTTGATGATGCTGTCGCCGTGAGTGACTTCGATGCGGTAGTGATGCTGCGGCGAAAGCTGGAACGGCAGGATGTTATTCAGATCCGCGCTTTCATCACTGCTGGTACCCGAAAAAGTTTTGGCGGCATCGTCCGCGTCCGTGACGGTCACTTTTGCCGCGACGCGTTTGCCATCGGGCTGATCGAGCACACGAACGAGCACTCGGACCTTCCCGGCTTCCGGTTTTGCGGCACCGGTGTAACGATCTGTGACATTGACCGCCGGCACCCAGTCGAGACGGTGATTCCACACGAGAGGGAACGACAGACCGGTCTTCTTGAAACTGCTGGCATAGATGCGGTGTTCCGGCTTCGTATTGTCCGCCGCCGCTGCGTCGCCTTTGAACCATCCGCGATCCAGTCCCGCGCCATCCGGTTCGGCAGCGCCTGCGAAGTGCCAGTCTCCGTCCCACACCTCCACCCAGGTGTGATTGCCGCGCAGATTGGTCCACAGCGGAGTGCCGGCGACGCGTGCCGGAACGCCCACTGCGCGGCAGGCATCCACCAGCAGAATCGAAAGCCCGCTGCAGGTCGCCACGCCGCTCTCCATGCTCTCCAGGGCGCTCTGGTCCGGTTTCTTGCGCTGCGTGGAGTAGCGTACTTTGGCGATGCCGAAGAGCTTTTTGTTAAGAGTCTGCGCCGCTTCGCCCGGCGACTTGCAGTCCTTCACCAGCGGCGCGGCCAGTTCCCGGAGTTTCGGACGGCCGTTGTCGCGGCACTCGTTGAGGCTCGCGTAGGGAAGGACATCATTCAGAAAAATCTCCTTCGGCACAAGCTTTGCCCAGGGTGCCGCCGCCATATCTTTGTAAGACTGCGCCACATGCGTCAGGAGAAACGCCGCCTTTAGCGACGTCAGATCCGGCGGCGGCATGTTCTCGATGAGAAATTGCATGCCTTCGCGCTGCTCCGCCGGAACTTCGGTCAGCGCTTTGGTTAGTTCCGCGCGGTTGTCGCCTGCCGCCGCGAGCGCTGTTTCGGTGGCCGCCGGCCACCACTTGCCGGTAATTTCCGCCGGAGCGGCAAACACTGCGGCAGTGATGGCCAGGTAAATCAGCAGAAAAACCTTCATGGCTGTTTGACCTGCTGGATCAGTGAATCGTGACGAATCATCCATTGCTGCGGTTTCGCACCGGGCAGGTTCAATGCGACGCTGCACTCATAACCATCCGCCGTCGTTTTGAGAACCGGCAGGCCCGCCGGCTCCTTCGGCTGCGGTTTCAATCCCAGTTCCTCCATCGTCGCGGCCCAGCGCTTGTTCTTCTCGGAGAAGCTTTTCTGCGCGTAATAAACCTCCTGCAGCGCATCGCGGGCCGGTGTGGAGCCATCGGGCACAAATGCTGCCGTGCCGGGCGGCTTTTTTGTGAATTGCACAAATCCCCAGCGTTCCGGACGATGCATATCAATGACTCCCTGAGCCGACCAGATCCAGTTGTTCTCGGGGGTCTTCGGCAGTTTCACGTATTTGCCGTCCTTGATCTCGATTTGCCACTCGACCCGCGAAAAGCCGACGCGCCACTGATCCCCCTCCTGCGGTGGAGCGGGCCGGCGCGCATGCTCCCCCATTACCTTCCACGGGAACGCCATTTCCACACTCCAGCCCTCGTCGCGGTCTGATGGATCATTCAACGTGCCGCGGACATGGACCGCTGTTTTGAGGCCGGGAATTTCCCATTCGTTCTGCGCGGATCCGCCGTCCTTGTAGGGTTTCGGCAAAAAGAGATCCCAGCCCGTATTCAACGCATTCATCTCGAACTCGTAGTATTCGTGCGAGTCACCGTTCGGATCAATGAACACTTCGAAATCCGGGTCCTGGAAGATGACCTCGTCATGTTTTGTGATCGTGCCCCAGACATGCGGCTCCTCCATGTCGGCAGCCACATAGAAATACTGGTCGTCCCACAACATTTTAGCCCGCGTGCGAAACCGCGGTTTTGGTTTGGCGCTCCCCTCAATGTCCACAAACTCATCCGTCCATGCCGCCGCCGCCCACGCCGCGTCGTCGAGTTTTCCGTCAATCTTCGGAGCCGCCGCCGCCTGCTGGCAGACATACCCGCGGGGTACCTGCGGTTTGATTTTCGCAGTCCAGTCGGCCAGCCATGCTGGAGGGGCCGGCGGTGTCTCCGCGCAGGAAATGCCCGCGAGGACTGCGGGTAGAAGGGAAATAACAATGCGCCACATGCCGGGCATGGTCCCGACAGGCAGCGGCTTGGCAATTACTTTTCCGGGAGAGTTGCCTCTAGCCTGCGTCACACAAACCGTCACTTCCGGCGTGCGCCGGGGATGGGGGCGGGACCGGTTCCACTCCCGTGAAGTTCTGATTGAGCCTGCGACTGAAAGGGATAACATCCGCCGTATGAGCACAATGACTCTCGAACAGATTTCTGAAGAAGCGCTCGAACTCCCGCACCCGGAGCGCGCGTTGCTGGCAGAGCGGCTGGCAGAGAGTCTGGAGTTGGGGGATGACGGCGGCCTGCGTCAAATGTGGGCGCAGGAAGCAGTGCGCAGACGGGACGACATCCGAAGCGGACGCGTGCAAGCCATCCCTGGCGAGGAAGCCCTGGCGAGTGTGCATCGGGCCCTGGCGCGCCGCAGATGAAGCATCGCTTTCATCCCGATGCCTTGGAGGAATATGAAGACTCCGCCTGCTATTACGCAGACCAGCAGGAGGGGCTGGAGCTTCGTTTCATTGAATGTGTAGAGTCAACGATCCGGCTCATCCTGCGGGATCCTCTGCGCTGGCGGTGTTTCGAGGAAGATATACGGCGTTGCCTGACGCCGGTGTTCCCCTGCGGCATCCTCTATACCGTCGAGGAAGACGACATCCTCATCATCGCCGTCATGCACTGCAGCCGGGAACCGGGGTACTGGCGGCGCAGGATTGGAAAGTAGCGTCCGGTTGGGTTCGGCCATTCGCCTTTTGTATTTAGCGCAACGTTGCTTTCCCGGCGTCAAAAGCAAAACAGGGAACTTGGCTGCTTCCGCTGATTAATCGCGGGAAATATCAGGTAGGCGATCCGGTCCGATGGCACTCTGTAATCGAGCAGGTCAATGCTGGTGACTTCCACGACGATGGTGAAGCTCGTTGTTTTCCATTGTTCCCGCGTTCTGAATCCAGCCAGCCAGGAAGAGACTATCCTCTCCCCGGAATTAGTAACCTGCTGCGGCCATCGCAGTTTTTGATACGTTAGCCACCTCAGCGAGGCGTTCCGCGCGGCGGTGGAAATTTGAAGGGGCGGAGAAGATGCGGACGGGAGTGGTCGCGGGGCCGGCAACGGACAAAAGCTCCATCGCTTCCTGGACCAAGGCCCGCTGAACGGCGGCGGGTTCAAGGCCACGGTTTAGATTCGCCGGCGGCCAAGGCCTCAGAGACACGGCGGCTATCCGTATCTTTGAACCATTTGAAGGCAATCACTTTTCCTGCGGAAGCGGTTTCACCCAGATGTTGCGGAAGCGCAGCGGATTGCCATGATCCTGGAACGAGAGTCCGCCCTCCTGTTCCATGCCGTCGAACGAAACCGCGTCCTGAACGAGAACGTTATTGTGTTTCACGGCGATGCGCGCCTTGCGGACGACTTTGCCATCCTCGACGCGGGCCCGCGTGATGATGATGTCATAACACTGCCATTCGCCGGGCTTGCGCGAGACATTGGTCAGGGGCGGACTGTGGCCGTAGAGCGCGGCGGCCTGACCGTCGGCATAGGTGTCGTTCTCCCATGAGTCGAGAACCTGCACTTCCGGAAAGCCTGCGATGAAGACCCCGCTGTTGCCGCGCCCCTGGCCGTTGCCCTTCACCGCGGCGGGCGTGGCCCACTCGATGTGCAAATGCACGTCACCCTTGAGCGGCTCCCGTGTGCGCAAGGTGCCTGTTCCCGGCACGATCTCTGCATAGCCGTTCTCGACTTTCCACTTCGCGGCATCGGTCTGATCGGCTCCTTTTTTCTCGCCGGCCCATTTCGACAGATCCATGCCGTCGAACAAAACCACCGCCCCGGCGGGCGCGGGCACCGGCTCGCCATTGTATTGCGGGGCGGCCACTGGGGGCCTCGGCCTTTCCATGCTGTGCCGGGGCCACTTGCCTTCGGGCGGCTGTTTGTCGTCGGAGAATCCCATCCCGGTGAAGAATACAAAGGGGGCGGCGACGATGGAGAGGCGGGATATTTTCATGCGGTGGGTGCGGAGGTTCTGGAGTTATTACGGCGGCGGGCGTGAAATCAATCACCCCGGATTTCAACAGAGGCCATTCCCGGTGGTGGTCCCGGCGAATGACTTTTCCGTAAATAAGGACTGTCAAAGAACAGAGAGGCCTGATAACGCAGAGGAAATTTCCAATCTATGAAGTCACGCCAAGCCTTGATCCTTGCTGTTTTGAGTTTTAGCGCTGCCGCCCCCGGGCTTGCTGCGGTGCTCGTTTCCGAAAACTTCGAAAGCCTCACGCTTCAACCTTTCCAAAGCGGTACGGAAGCCAATGGCGACGGCACGGACTGGACCCCCACACTGCCGGCGGGCTGGAATATGACCTTCACCGGCCCTGTGGGAGATCCCATTGAGTGGCAGGGCTGGCGCGCCGTGGACGTGGACTCATGGATCGCCACCGAAGGGGATCAGGGACGTTCGGCGTGGTCGCGCGCGCTCATTGGACAGCGGGACACGGCGCTGGTGGCCGATCCGGACGCCTATGACGACGGGACAAACATTGACACCGGATTGTTCAATACCTCCATCACCACTCCGCTCATCAACCTCGGCACGATTGTCGCCAACTCTATCAGTATTGAGTTCGATTCCTTCTGGCAAAATGAGGTGACACAGATGGGCCTGCTGGATGTGAGTTTCGACGGCGGCACTAATTACACCAATTTGCTGACCTACGATTCCGCCATTTTGGCACCGGATCAGGTGATTGACGAGCGTCCGCTCATCAATGTGAACAATCCCGGATCGGGCAGTCTGGTCTTCCGTTTCAGTATGACGAACGGCAGCAACGACTGGTGGTGGGCGATTGATGATGTCGTGATCAACGGCACGGCGGTTCCGGAGCCGGGCAGCCTGAGCCTCACCGCCGCCACCGCGCTGCTGATTTGCTCCTTGCGCCGGCGGAAGCGCTAGCGGCTAAATGGAATTCCCGCGCGACAGCGCATGGAGTGCTCTCCCTGGTCGAGGAGACAGTCGGAGCTTGCCACCGGCGACAACCTGCCCAGTCTCCGGGCCACGATGAAACTCTCTGCTATCCTTTGCCTCCTCCCGCTGCTTTTCCCCGCTCTTCTCCATGCGGACACGCCACCCTGCGACATCAAGCCGGATATTGTCTATGGCCACAAGATGGGAATGGCCCTCACCCTCGACGTGATCAAACCGAAGGCCCATGCCAACGGAGCGGGGATTCTGTTTATGGTGAGCGGCGGGTGGGTGTCCACCTGGGTGGCGCCGGAGCACGTTGTAAAAGGCGACTGGGGCAAAGCACTCGGTTTGTCCGCACTGCTGGAGAAAGGCTACACGCTGTTCCTCGTTCGTCACGGCAGCAGCCCGCTCTTCAAAGTGCCGGAATGTGTCGCCGACGTCCGGCGCGCCGTCCGCTTCGTTCGTTCGACGGCCGCGGATCACGGTGTGGATCCGGCGCGCCTCGGCGTGTTCGGAGCCAGTGCCGGCGGTCACCTTTCGCTGATGCTCGGCACCACCGGCGATGACGGGCAGGCGGACGGCAAGGACCCGCTCGAAAAGGTCAGTGACCGCGTCGCCGCCGTCGTGGCCATCTTTCCGCCGACCGAACTGAAGAGTTATGTCGAATCGGAAAAAATGCGTCAGCAGTTTCCCGCGCTTCAGTTCGATGCTTCACAATGGAAGAGTGTTTCGCCCATCGAGCACGTTACGCCGGACGATGCCCCCGCGCTCCTGCTGCACGGCGGCAAGGACACCCTGGTGCCTGACAAACACAGCCGGGAAATCGTCAGTGCTTTCAAGGAGAAGGGCGTGGCCACCGATTTGATCATGTTCCCCGACGCGGCCCACGGCTTCGGCGGCGCGGACGGAGAAAAGGCGGTGACGGCCACCGTGGCGTGGTTTGATAAATACCTCGCGAAGCATTGAGGCAGTCACCCGGATCCCGCAATCTCAGGCTGCCGAGCCTCCGTTTGTCTTTTTCCCCGGGGAATCCCATGATGCCCGCGATGACGCTGGATGACCTTGGCTGGAACGCCGGATTTGAGAAGGAGTTCGCCCCCTGTTTACTGGAGGGCTGGAAACCCGCGCGCCTGCTGCGGGACAACAAGATTTCGTATGGGGCACTGCTGGGGGACGGTGAGGAGCTGGAGGCGGTGATGAGCGGCAAGGTCTATCATGATGCGGAAACGGATGCCGATCTCCCGGCGGTGGGCGACTGGGTGGCGCTGGACGTGACGGACAACGAATGCGTGATCCGCGCCCGTCTGCCGCGGCAGACGCGACTCTCCCGCAAGGCCCCTGGCCGCAGCACCGAGGAGCAGGTCATCGCGGCGAATGTGGATGTCGTTATCGTGGTGACCGACGCCGGACCGGACTTCAGCCTGCGGCGCATGGAGCGCTACTTTGCCATCATCGGGCGCAGCGGGGCGCAGCCGGTGGTGCTGGTAAACAAATCGGATCTCTTTTCCGTGGAACAGAACCAGGACGCCTCCGCGGCTATTCAGGCACTGCATCCGGAAGCCGCGGTCCACATCACCAGCGTGGAAAAAGGCCGCACGCTGAAAGTGCTCCGGCAGTATTTGCGGCGCGGTGTCACCGTTGCTTTGATAGGCTCCAGCGGAGTGGGGAAGTCATCGCTCATCAACGAACTGCTCGGCGATGACTATCAGTGGACGGATGAAGTGAACGAACTCACCGGCAAGGGCCGCCACACCACGACCGCGCGCGAGTTGATGATCCTGCCGGACGGCGGCATCCTCATTGACAATCCTGGCATTCGCGAGGTTCACATGTGGACCGATGAGACCACACTCCGCGAGCGATTCGCCGACATCTCGGAACTGGCGGCGCAGTGCAAATTCCATGACTGCAAGCACGGCACCGACGCCGGCTGTGCCATCCGCGCCGCACTGGCGGCAGGCAACCTCGCCGCGGCACGTTACGAGGGGTTTCTCAAGCTGGACGTCGAAATCGAAAAGCTGCGCCAGAACCGGAAGAAGCGTCAGATGACGCTGGAGCGCCGCGCCCGCCGCGAGCAGCACGCCCGCGACAAGCGTTTCTCAGATCGCAGGGACCAGGACCACGGGGACGCGCCACGGCAGCGGCGATAGTTCATAACACGGGCAGGCTAAAGCCATGCCCGCGCTGCGGGCGGATGACATTACTTCAGCGGCACCTGCGCGGGCTGCATGAGATAGGCGATGAGCGCTTTGACCTGATCTTCCGGGAGCACTTCCAGCACTCCGGCCGGCATGATGGAATCCGCAGAAGTCTCGATGCCGGCAATGTTCGCGGCGTCGAGCGTGCGCGGGCCGGCGGGTTCGTTGAAGGTCACAGACTGGTCGTTCTTCGCCGTGATGACGCCGCTGGCGAGACTGCCGTCCTTGAGGCGAATCAGGCTCATTTTGAAATCAGCACTGACGACGGCGCTGGGCTCAATGATGTTCTCCAGCAGGTAATCGAGGTCGTTGCGCTGCGCGCCCGTGAGGTCGGGCCCGAGCTTGCCGCCTTCGCCGTAGAGTGTGTGACACGACGAGCACAGGGAAGTGAAGAGCACGCGACCGGTTTTGAGATCAGCACCCGCGAGCGACTTCGGCGTGAGGGTGGATTTCAGTTTGGTGATGAGCGCGAGGCGTTCGACGCTGCTTTCGCGGATCGAGCCCCAGACGGTTTTGAGCTTTTCTGTAAGAGCAGCATCATTCAGAGCGTTGATTTTGCGTGCCTGGAAGGCGGACAGGTCGCTGCGGGGAATGGCGTCGGCCGCGATGGCGTCGAGCAGCGCGCCGGCAAATGCGGGGCGTGAGGCCAGCGCGGCGATGAGCGCCGGGCGGTCCACGGGATGGAAGCTGCCGTAGCTGGCGGCGATCTTTTTTCCAAGTGCCGGATCGTCGAATGCCGTGAGGCCGGTGACGGCGACGGCGTTGAGAAAACGCTCCTTCAGCGCGGCCTCGCAGACTTCGCGCAGATCGGCGGGTTTGGCTTCGATGAACGAGGCGAGGGCATTCTTGCGGATCGTGATGTCGGCGGACTTGTTGAGAACGAGCGCGCGGATTTCATCCAGCGCCCGGCCATCGCCGAAGACGACGCTGAGTTCGCGGACACGGGCGTTGAGTTCCGGCCCGAGATTAGTGGAAGCCACAGCCTGCCATCCTGCGGGCACCGGTGCTTTGCGGCGGCCCTTGAGCGCGAGGGCCATGCCCTCGATGATGTGGCTCAGAGGATCCATTCCGCGGCTGGCGGCAACAAGCATGGCATCCACCGCTCCCGGATGTTTATCCATCTGCGCGGTCAGGCAGCGGGCAATGCACTGTCGCGTCAGTGGTGGACACCCGGGTGCGCCGGCGATTTTGGCGAGATCCATGGGTTGGGTGTCCGCGAGCGGGATGAGCGCATACCAAAGCATGGCGGGCAGATTGTGATCGTTGCGATCCTCCGTTCGGGCTGCCAGAAGGCCGGCCAGTTCCAGCCGCTGCTGAGCGGGCAGACGTTGCAATGCGGAACCCAGCGCCAGCCTGACAATCCCTGACTTGTCTTCAGCCGCGCACTTCTTCAGCGCGGTGAACCGTGTCTCCGCCAGCGCTCCCGCCGCGCGGATGCGGCTCAGTGGCGTGTCGAGAAGCTGCGCATCCACCAGCAGACGCACGGCCCATGCGCGGACGGATTCCGCGGGATCGGCGAAGAGTTTC
>JANNVM010000666.1:0-2167 GCA_031414455.1 Verrucomicrobiota bacterium | reverse complement strand
CGGGCGACAGGCTCCACTGTCGCTTACCGGAAAGCGGACGGTCTGGCCAGTGACGATGTGCAGACTATCGCGTGGGACCAAAAGGGCACGCTGTGGGTGGGCACGGATCAGGGGCTCTCGTGTTTCAAGGAGGAGGGGCTGCAGTTGTTGTCCACGAAGGATGGTTTGCCAGGCAACGCCGTGACCCGGGTGGTCGTGGCACCGGATGGCTCGGTTTGGTTCACCTGTCCTCAGAGCGGTGCGGACAGAGACATCCTGTGCCGTTACGATGGAAAGTCGGTCACGCGCTACGGTCGCGAGCAGGGCCTGGGAGCCGGCGTCATCGGCGGCCTGCATGTGGACGCGGATGGCACGGTGTGGGTCGGTGCCGGCGGCAATGATGGAACTGGCAACTGGTCCATCGGGCCGGTGACCGGTGTCTGGCGCTCGGAAGGAAACCAGGAAGGAATCCGGTTTGCCCCGCTCGCCCCATCGGCGGGATTGAGCGACCTGCGTGTGGGAGCCATCCAGCGCGCGGCGGATGGGCGGCTGTGGGTCTGCTCCACGAATGTGGCCAAGCTCTTCGATGGCCGCACGTCCCGCGTGGTGTCGATCCCGGACGGGATTGTTACAGTCCTTCCCTTGACCAATGGCGATGTCTGGGTGGGAACGGACTCGGCCGTGGTCCGTTGGAACGACCGCATCCTGACTTCATGGGACGAAACCAACGGATACGGCGAAACCGTCTATGCCATCGCCGCGGCTGCCAATGGCGTCACATGGTTCGGCGGGACGCGGGGACTTGGCCGTTCCGAAACCGCCGACAGCCCGCCGGTGGCGGTGGAAAAGCGCGGCCTGCTGTCGGGCACCGTCTGGAGTCTGCTCGTAGACCGCGACGGGCTGCTGTGGATTGGATCGGAAAATGGCGTGGCCCGCTACGACGGCAGTGCGTGGTCGTTGATCGGCGAGAGCGAAGGCCTGCCGGGCAATGTGGTCTATGCGATCCAGCAGGCCCCCGACGGCGCGATGTGGTTCGGCACTGATGGCGGACTGGTGCGCTACCGGCGGAATACCGGCACCCCCGCCACGCCTGCCGTCCGCGTGCAGGCGGACGGAGCCGACAACGATCTGGCGACCGTGACTTCGCTCGTGCAGGACCGCCGCGCGACGCTGCGATTCTCCGCCGCCGATGTCGCCACGCCCGCCGCCCGGCGACAGTACCGCGTAGAGATAAAAGGCGACAACCCTGACATAACGCCGGTGAGCACGATTCAGTCCTCTCCGCAGCTCGACTGGAGTCCGCCGCAGCCCGGCACTTACACGGCGTCGGTGCAATATATTGACGGCGACCTGAACCACTCGAAGCCCCTCATCGCGACGTTCCGGGTGCGGCCGCCGTGGTTTGCGAACGCGTGGATCATGGTGCCGTCGGGCGCTGCGCTGCTGGGCTTGCTGGGCTGGGCCTTCGTGGCGCGTTCGCTCGTGATCCGTCGCAAGCGCGAGGCGCAGGAACTGCGCGACCGGATGTTCCAGCAGGAACACAATGCCCGCGTCGAACTTGAAGCCAAAAACACGGAACTGGCCGAGTCCAAAGCCGCCGCCGAGCGGGCCAATGCGGCCAAGAGCGAGTTTCTGGCGAACATGAGCCACGAGATTCGCACGCCGATGAACGCGATCCTCGGATTCTCCGAACTGCTCCGCGCCCAGATGGCCGCGTCGAAGGACCGGAATTATCTCGACGCCATTTCCTCCAGCGGGCGGACACTGCTCGCACTCATCAATGACATCCTCGACCTGTCGAAGATCGAAGCCGGCAAAATGGATCTGCAGTATGAGCCGGTGTCGGTGGCCCGGGTGGTGGACGAACTGGAGCGGCTCTTTTCCATCAAAGCCGGCGAGAAAAGCCTGAAACTGCTGACACAGCTCGATCCCGGGCTGCCCCGCGGGCTGATGCTGGACGAAGTGCGGCTGCGGCAGTTGCTCTTCAACGTGGTGGGCAATGCCATCAAGTTCACTGAGAAAGGCCATGTGAAAATCCGGGTGCGATCCGAGTATGCGGCAGCATCAGCGGAAACGGAGCCTGACGAAACGCGCGTGAACTTGATCCTCGAAATCGAGGACACCGGCATCGGCATTCCGAAGGAGCAGATCGAATCAATTTTCGGCGCGTTCTCGCAGGTGGCCGGCC
>JANNVM010000665.1:0-1929 GCA_031414455.1 Verrucomicrobiota bacterium | reverse complement strand
ACGGTGATGAATCGGGCGGCCATGCAGGTCCTATAGCACTTCCGCAGCCTCAGGGCCAGGAATGATCCGCGCAGCCCCGTTATTATTTCCAGGTTTTCCAGGCATCTGAACCGGGGCGGGCTAAGTCCGACAGGCTGCTAGGCGGCATGAAACCGCCGTTCACTGTGGAAGAGCTGCTGGCAACGTTCGCCTTCCATCGGGGCTTTTCCATATTCTACCGCCGGACCACCGGAAGGATTGCCGGCCATTTCCGCAAGGATCGTGGCGGCATGGTCTTGTGCTTCCGTCGCCGCAAGTATCCCGTCACACGCCTGGCCCACTTCCTCCGCACGGGCCGCTGGACGATGGGCCGTGAAAGTAGCATCCCATTCACCATAGAAGGCTTTGAACAAAGGCTTTGGACTCAGAAAGTTCACTTCATCGCAAAGTATGAAGCACGGCGCGAGATACTCGCCAGCCTAAGGAACGGCAGGCGAAAAGCCGAGGGTGCTAAACTGCGGGAAATTTAGCAGTTGAGCTTGGGCTTGAGCTAGAGGGCTGAAAATCCCGTCGCTTATTTATCGCTTAAATGAGTGCTTTTAGGTGCAATTCCCTGCATTACGTTACCTCACTGAAAACAGGGTTTCCCGGTTCAAACGACGATTTTCCGATTCAGGCCGGCATGGTGAAATGGTAAACACAGCGGACTTAAAATCCGCTGCTCAGCAATGGGCTTGTGGGTTCGAGTCCCACTGCCGGCACTTGTTGCGGGCTGCGCGGCCGATTTCGTGCAGGGGACCTTGGCTTTGGGCTTACTTCGGCGCTCCCTCTTTGGCCATCCAGCTTGCCTTGGCTTTCTCCAATTGCTCTGCGCTCAGGCCGAATCCCTTGAGCACTCCGGTCGCCATCATTTGATTTCCGGCGGGATTCATGTGAACACCGTCTCCTGTCAGGATGTTGCCCTTCTTGTCAGCGCCGGCTTTGGCGATGGCGGCCTGCATTTCTGCATTCAAGTCCGCGAGGAGGCACTTCTTTTCCTTAGCCAGGGTGCGCAGGAATTCATTGTAGGGGGCGAGCTTCTGATTGTTCGGGTTGGGCTCATCTTCGCCGATCATGGTCGAGGTGAGGATCATGACCTTGATGCCGGCGGTCTGACATTTCTCGACGATCTGAGTGATGTTCTTTTTGTAGTCTTCAAGCGTCACGCCATTCTTGCCGTGCCAGACGTCGTTCACGCCGCAACTGAGAGTCATCCAGTCTGGCTTCTTGCTCAGGACATCCTTCTCGAGACGGGCGAGCATGTCGTTGGATTTATGGCCGCTGATGCCGGCAGGAATGGCCGTGGCCTTCACTCCGGCCGACTCAAGGCCGCGAATCGTCAATGTGACATATCCGTTCGGGCCGACTCCTCCCTGGGTGATCGAATCGCCCATAAAAGCAATCTTCTGCCCGTCTTTGACGGCGATCTCTCCGGCCTGGACTGCGCCAGTGAGGAGCACTGCGGCCAGAGCGAGTTTGATGCCGTGTGTCATCCGGCTGAGGATGGTGTGGTGATGGGCGTGTTGTGGAAGGGTGCGCATAGTTTTGTTTTTGGGTTGTGGGTTGGAGTGGTGACTGAAGACGTTCAGAAAAGTCTCCGCCGCGAGCGTGATTTCGCCGGATATGCGGAATGGCGGGGCGGGGGATGCTGGCAGCCGTCTCACGACATCAGGGTGCCTCGGGGACGACGACGGCGCGTGGCGGGCCATTGGATAGTCTGCCGGTGATGATTTCCTGGATGACGGTATCGAGGTCCAGATTCAGCACGGCTTCGCGCAGTGCCCGGTCGTCGAGGGCGGCGTCCATTTCAGGGAGAGCGAGGAGGCGACTGTAGTGCGAGAAGCTCAGGGCATAGCGCACGTCGTTGTCATTTCGCAGGCGAAGGAATGGAGGCTGGAGAATGACGGGGCC
>JANNVM010000664.1:0-3981 GCA_031414455.1 Verrucomicrobiota bacterium | reverse complement strand
ATTCCGATCCTGTGGTTGGAAGCCTACAGAGAATTTGGCCTGGCAGACCCTCACGAATTTGTCCCTTCCAGCATGGTGTGGGTGACGGCAGTCACCGGACTGGCCTCGTGGCTTTGCGTGCGGCCCATGCTCACTATCACCAAGTGGCCAGACTCCGAACGTGTGAAGCGTAAGGTGCCGCTGCTCTTCCTGCTCGCCATCGCCCTTTGGGGCACCACGCTGATCCATGTGGCCGTCGCTTCGCGTTCGTGGCCATCGCGTGGAGTGGCTGGCTATCTCTCGCTTACATGCAGCCGACCCCCGGTCAGTGAGATGACGAAAGGCTCCTCCGATGCCGAACTGGATGGGATGTTTCTGCGCATTGTGGAGAAGGAATTTTCCGGGGAAATGAATGCGGTGCTCGGCGCAACGGGACTGCCGGGGCAGGTGAATTACTATCCCTTTGGGAACTGGAGCGGCAGCGAGCAGAACAATCCGTTGCGCAAAGACTGGACGGTGGCGGTGGCGACCACTTCGCGGGCCGTATTAAATGCGCGGCTGATGAGGGTCGCGGAGGAATTGACCGCGGCCCTGCCGGAGAGCGTTCGCGGCACGATCACAGTCAATTTCCAGGCGGACATCATGTCACGGAGTTTCTGGAGGCTGGATCTGTTCAGGGAAGAGAACCTGATGTTTCTTGGGGTCATCATGACACTGGGCGGCTGGTTCGCCGGAATGACGCGCGGTCGTTCGCTGATTTATGGCGCGACACCGGTGCTGCTCGCAGCGGGTGTGGCGGCGCTGCATTTGCCGCAGTTGGCTCCATGGATTCCCCAAGGAGGCATCGTGCCCGCTGGAGATCGTCAGCTGGCGGTGGAAGGCCAGGGTAAGGCGATGGAACTGCTGGCCGCGCAGGCGCAAACCGATCCGGCAGCCGCGGCGCTGCACAGTTGGATCACCGCCTGCAGGCGACTTGATCGCGCTGCGGTCGAGGCTCTTTCTTGGCAGCGGATGGATACCGGGACGTGGGAGCAGCTCGCGGGCGTTTGGTTGAAGTCCGAGCCTCTGGTGATCATCAAGGAACTGCGCGCCACCAGCGGCGAGGACCAGATTGGGTTCAACTGCCTCCTCCTGCCGCGCGGTGTCGGACAGGATGATGAGCCGACGCTGCGGCGGCATCACTATAGCGGCACTTACCAGCAAAACGGCGGTTCGACAACGCTCCGCATCGTGATGACGAAAGCGGGTGAGAAGTGGCTTATTCAGCACTAACTTTGCACCATGTTGTTCCCCGATACCCGATGGTCCCACGTCGCGCGCAGCCGCGGGCGCGAGCCGTCGGCGCAGGTGGCGCTCTCGGATTTGTGCGCGTCTTATTACGAGCCGGTGTTCGTCTTTCTGCGCAGCGAGGGGCGCACCGACGATGCCGCGCGGGAACTGGCGCAGGAATTCTTTGCCCGGTTGCTGGGCGGCAACGGCGTGGATGGCGCAGAGCCGGAGCGAGGGAAGTTTCGGACGTTTCTCCTGGGTGCGGTGAAGCATTTCCTGGCCGCTCGGCGTCAGCACGATGAGCGCGGAAAGCGCGGGGGTGGTGTGATCCCCGAGCCTCTCGATGCCGGCACGGACAGCGCGCCGGGGCTCGATCCGCCGGACCCGCAAGTGCTGCCGCCGGATGCCGCTTTCGACCGGCAGTGGGCGCTCACGGTGCTCGATCGCACGCTCGCCGTGCTCGCGGAGGAAATGGAGACGGAAGGAAAGTCCCCGCTGTTCGCTGCGCTCACTCCCTTCCTCACCGGTGGAGCCGAATACGGTCACATCGAATCCGCCGCCGCCGGCCTTACCATGTCGCCGGCCGCGCTCCGCGTCGCCATTCACCGCCTGCGTCAGCGCTATCGCGACGTGCTGCGCGCCGAACTTTCCCAAACCCTCAACCCCGGTGCCTCCGTGGAAGAGGAACTCACCTCACTCAAAGCCGCGCTGCGCAGCGTATAGCAGGATATACTCACATGGCCCTCTTTCCTCTCTTTCTCATCGTTGGCATCATCTTCACACTGATCTTCGTGCTGCACCAGGCCACCGTTCGCCGGCGCAATGAATTCAGGCCGCCATGGGAACCCGCCAAAGCTGTCGTTCCTGAGCTCCACACTGTGCGATTCCTCAGGCTGCCGTTCGGCACATTCGCCAAGCTGTCTTCCATACTGGCTGGAGTGACTGGACTGGTGCTCGGCCTCGCTTTCACTGTTGTCGGCCTGTGTGACGGACGCGTGACCGTGGACTTTTTCACTCTAAAAGTCACCGGAAAGGACGCCATCATCGCGGCACCGTTTCTCTGCCCTCTGGGTGCGATCCTCTGGGCGGTCATTGTTAGCCCCCTGGCATGGCCCGTGACCAACTGGTGTCTGCGCCGCACGCGCGGCGTGGATGTGACCGGCATCATCGCCAATCTGCCGGAAGAGTAGGGCGGCTTTGGGAAATGCGATACTGACCCGTCCCGGCATGCCTCGAATCTGCTGCCGGCAGGCGACTTGTCAGAAACCTCCTGTCCCCTGTTGAGAAGCTCGATTCCCGCGGAGACTGAGAACGAACTCCGCTGCCCCTCATGGACGACGACGAATGGCCCAACATCCCCAATTCCATCGCGGGATTGCGCGCCGCGCTGGAGTGCGGTTATGGGCTCTGGTATTCAGTTCCGCAGCTGAGCATGTACCTCTCGCAACTGGGTGGCGCCCTTCGGCTCCGCGGTCGGACCGAAGAACCTATCGTCGCGTTACGCGCGGAAGGATTGGCTGCCGACATCCTGCGGATGTTGCGGGAGGGGCTGCGAGCCCCCGAACCGGAAATCCGGGCATCGGCCTGCAGTGCGTTAGACTATCTTGGTGACCCTGCAGTCGTCACCGACCTCCGTCCGTTGCTTCACGATTCCGATGCGATGGTTTCTGTCCGTGCCGCCTACGCACTACGCGGTTTCAGTGAACCAAGTGGCACCCTCATTCCCCGACTGATTGAGATCTTATCCTGTCCCGAGGGAAACTTTCCCCAAGGCAATGACCGGATTCAGGGGACCTGCGGATTCCTTCAGATGCCGGAGGCTCATTGTCACGCGGCGCGGATTCTCAGCTATTGCGGTACGGAGGCCGCCCCGGCGCGAGAACAACTCCTAACTGCCCTGGAAAGCGTTTCGGGCACGGTCCGGGCCGAAGCGGCAAAGGCGCTGGCCGGTATGGGCGAGTCGCCCACGGTTTACCTTCCACCGCTCCGCCAGGCATTGCATGACGACGAAGTGCAGTCCTCACGGGAACGAGTGCGGGCGGCCGAGGGACTGATCGACTTGGGCGAACCTCCCGAGTCAGTAGTCCCGGTGCTGATTGAACTGGCCCGTGATCAAGACTACGGGGCCTGCGTGTGGGCCATAGAGCTTCTTGGCAAGGTTGGTCCAGCGGCAAGTTCTGCAATACCCATGCTTCAAGAGGCCAAGGCGTTAGAGGATCAGGGACTCGGCGAAGCGGCCTTTCGTGCTCTTCAGAGTATAGGAGTTCCTCAGGGGTAATCCCGCCCCGCGAGCCGAAGGAGGCCACAGGCACTTAAATCCAGGTAGGGATGCGCTCCTGCGTGTCCCAAACATCCGCGGGCGGAGGCGGGGCGGAGCCGGTGCCCCGTCAAGCAAAACTCCCGCGGCGAGAGCCTTCACCCGGCGCATTATCAGCGGGGCGGGCGCAGCGGGGCGGCACTCGCCCTGGAGGCGCAGCGCGCCCGGCACGCCGGCTCCGCGCCCCCTCCGCCCGCCTGGTTTGGGACACGCAGGAGCGCATCCCTACCGTTGGAAGGGCGCTGCGCGCGGTTCGGCCCGGGGCCACCCTGGCTTACTTCTTTGCTTTCTGACTGCTGCACGCACCCTTGGCGCGCAGTTCCTCACAACTCGCCTCGATGCGCAGGGATTTTGTGGTCGGGCGGAATCCAAGCCGGCGGGAGATGCAGTCTTCCAGCACCTCCATGTGCTGATCC
>JANNVM010000663.1:0-5452 GCA_031414455.1 Verrucomicrobiota bacterium | reverse complement strand
CTGCCAGCGTGCGCCGGCGAGGAACGTATTGCGGTCGTGCTGTTCGATATGCTGCACTTCCGCGGTGTAGATTTCCCACTCGCGCCGCGTATCGAAATCGAACGGTGCGGTCCTCACGCCCAGCACATCGCCGTTTCCGAGATACGGCGCGATGGCCTCAAGAAGGGCCGGCGAATAGACGAGCGACTCGCCATCCGGCCCAACTTCCACCGCGAGTGGATTCGCATTCCGCAGCGCAGGATCCGTGAACTCGTCGAAGCCATTCATATCCGCTTGAATGAACCCCGGGCGCAGTCCGGAGGAGTCGCGCTGAATGAGCAACTGCCGCGCCGACGGATCGCGCAGGCGCTGGCTCGCGCTGAGTCGCCCCGCGAGGAACAGCGTGTTTGATCCCGGCGCCCACTGGTGATTCCAGCCAAGCAGCAGCAGGCCCGGCTGCTGCTTTTCTGTGAAATCAAAGCCCGGCGAGAGCGGCTGGTTGTCGTAGGTCTCGAAATTGTCCCCGCTGCTCTGATCCGCCCATTTGCCGAGGAAATAGACGACATCATCCGGCGTCGCCTGCCATTTCATCTGGCCGTAAACTTCTGCAAGATCTCCCGCGGAGTTGAGCCGCTGCCCTGGATCATCGCGCCACGCGGCATCGAGTCCCCAACTGAAATTCCCGCGCGTGCCAAACAGTGACGCGGTGGAGCGGAGTTCGTCGGTATCGCGCCATTCCGCCGTGACACTGCCGCCGATGCCGTCGGCCTCAAGGAGCTTCGAGTATTCCTGCTGTGAGACGTACTGCGAGAGCGGCCCGCCGCCCACCGGTGAAAGCAGGTTGGCGAGCAGCAGTTCATTGAACCACGGCGTCTCGTAACGCAGCGCAATGCGCTTCGGATCGCGCAGGGCATCGAAGGAATTAGCGAGGAACAGGTGCGCGGAGGCATTCGTGTAGTCGCTCTCCACGGCGCGCGTCGCTTCGCGCACCGCCACATCAAACATGCCGGCGTTCTGATAGATTTTTGCCAGATTGGCACTGCGCACGGCGCGGTCCTGATCAAGGAGAAACTGCGAACGGTAGAGCCGCCGGTTGTCATTGATGGCGATGGACTGCTCAAGGTCGGCAATGGCTTCGTTGGTGCGGTTGTTCTGCTGGTGCTCGATGGCGGAATAAAGCCACGGCGTGGGATCGTTGGGATCAAGCTGACGCGCGAGATCAAGATCCTTGCGCGCTTCCTCGCGGCGGCCTTCGGCGCTGAGGGCTTTGCCGAGATAGCTGTGAAAGAACGACTGCGTCGGCTCCACTGTCGCCGCCGTCTGCAAGTCCGCACGACCACCGGCTTTGTCCCCGCGTTTGATCTTTGTCAGGCCCAATCCCAGCCAGCCGTTGCCGAGAGCACCGTCAAGTTGAGTGGCTTGTTCAAAGGCAGCGCGTGCTGCGGTGATGTTGTTTTCTGCACTGAGGATGAATCCCATGAGCGCGTGGGCCCGGGCATTGCGCGGCGTAAGTTCAAGGCCGCGGCTTAGAGCCGTTTTTGCAGCGGCAGTGTGGCCGAAGGAAAACTCCATCTCCGCTAGGCGGGTCCATGCGTAGCCATTCTCCAGGCCGCGCTTCGTTGCCAGAATGGCGGCATCTCGGGCAGCCGAAAGGTTGGCCTGGGACTGCTGGAAATAACTTTCAGCGAGGGCCTCGCTGGCGGAACGGAACGCGAAGTTGCACTTCGCTTCTTCGGTTGAGGCTTGGTTGTCGGGGCGAAGTCCAACTTCGCGTTCCGCTTTGCCGGAGGCGTCATCGTCCACCCGATACTGCACCGCCGCGATCATCCGCTCCAGCGCACGCCGGCCCGCGGCATTCCGCGGAGTGCCGGCGATCAGCTTCCGCGCTTCCTCCACCCGACCCACCGCCAGCAGCACGCCGGCTCTGTAGAGTCGTGCGCCAGCCGTGGAAGGCGTGTGATTGGGATAAGATTCCAGCGCGCCGGGCAAGTCGCCGGCTTGATAGGCGGCAAGTGAACTGGCGATGGCGTGCTCCTCCGCTGCGGTCATGCCGAGTTCCGACGGATCCAGCACCGCGGGATAGTAGAGCGCCCATTGCAAAATGTTATGCGCCTCAATCACGGCGGTGCGCACCGGCGCGCGGCCTGGCACAGCCTCACCGGCTTCACCGGCTTTGAGCAACAATGGTTTTCCGTGGGTGTTGGACAATTCGACGCTGCCTTCGATGACTTGAAAAAACGACCGGCCGCCCTCACTCACTCGCACGAACAACTGCGTGCCGCGCAAGGCACCGTTGGCCGCCGGTGTCTTGAGATCGATTTCGCCCTCCTTCTCCCGGCTGAAGAGGAATCCCGCGCCGCGGAGCAGATCGAGCGTGGCCTTGTCACCGCTCACAAGGCCGGGCGTGATCTCAATGGTGGTAAACTGCTCCAGCCGCATCGTGTAGAGATCGGTGAGCCGCACGCTGGCGCGACTGTCCAGGCGCGTGCGGATGCGATCCTTTACGGCCAGCGACTGATCCTTCACCGCCGGCACCCAGGCGCCGCCGCCGGCCTTCGCAGTCTGCACGATGTTCTCGATCTCAAGGACTTTGGCGTCCTGAGCCGGCGCATGCCTGGTCAGGCAGACCGCAGTAAATGTGAAGAGAAGCAGGCGATTCACAGCGCTCCTCATATACCCTGGCAGAAAATTGACACCTGTAATTTTGCGGAGCGACTGTAGAAAGGCCGTCTCGGCCTTTTCATCCATCAGGCCGGGACGGCCTGACTACGGCTTCGCGAACGACTTCAACCGTTCCCGCGTGCCCTGCAGCGAGGCATGAACGCGGACAAAGCGGGGATCGTCGAGCCATGTATTAACGACTTCCAGCGCCACACGGTCATGCGCGGCCAGTTCGCTGCCGGAGACGGTGACCACTTTGGTGAGGAGGTTGGGCGAGACAAACTGATTCGCGTTCGGAAAGACACCGGTGAAGGCCTGAAGCTCTGCGGCGGTTCGTTTTTCGTCGAGGAGGTAATCCTCCACCAGCCGCCGCTGCGCGGAATCTCTGACATCGGCGCGGGCGACCATGTTGGAAACCATGAGAGCCGTCTCCGGCTGCGCCACGGCTGTGGGGATCAGTTTCTCCATCATAACCGCCGGCTCCCCCAGTGTCAGCCGATCGAGCGTCAGGAACGCGGCATGACGGACCGCCTTGTTGCCGGTGTCGCCGGTGTACTGAATCAACTCCGGCGAGAGCGCGGCGTTCCTGGTGTGAACGATGACGTCGAACGCCTGGAGATAACCCGCCGACGCCTCCTTCCGCCAGGTTTCGTTGTGCAGCATCTCTGCGGACTTGGTTTTCAAAAGCGCCACATCCTCTGCGGACGGCGAGCCGGCACCGACATTCCGCATCGCAAGAGCCCACTCATCGGCAGTCGTCGGAGTTTGCAAAATCCTGCGTCCGAGGTCCGCCGCCGCCACGGGATCAGTTTCGAAAAGCACATCGAGGAGAAGCACGCGCAGCGTGGACCATTCTGTGACACCGCCGTCCTGGCCAATCGTAATGTCCTGGCCCGTGGAAAAGTCTTCTCCGGAGTCAAGCCGCTGCGTGATCCACTTCACCGCCTCCAGACGATCCCTGCGGAGCAGCGCGGCCTTCAAATCACCGAGGGCCCCGGGCACCGCATGATTCCCTCGGGCCGTTTCCAGTGCTGACGCGACACCGTCAGTGCCATTGACCGGATGCGGTTCGGCAGCCCGGGAACGACCACTCCCGCTGCTGCCTGGAATATGGTTCCTCCACGCCCACCAACCCAAACCCGCAGCGGCGACGACAAGGAGGATGCCAGGCTTGAATTTGTTATTCACTGGTGGTTATGGCGGGGTAGCGATGGTGCATCAAGCGTGTGGCATGTCCCGTAAATCGGAATAGAACAACTGGCCACACCAGTATTTGAGGAAATCGTTTGTCTTGAACCGTTTGCCCGCAACGCCGCCGGAGCCCGCTCCGCATCTCCCTCACCATTGCCGGAGCTTGTAGAAGGCGCGGCGCCTGCCATTCATCGCACCCGGATCAGTGAAAGCAGGATCGGGAATGACAGGGCTGACGGGCTGGAAGGAGTCGCTGAGATCAGACGAGCGTTCTACTTGAAAGACGCGGCCGGCGCTGCGCCATGAAAGCCGGATACTGCCGGTGGCGGGCAGCACTGCCATTTCAAATTGTGGGCCCGGCGGCGGCGGCGTGGAATCAGTGATGACATAGAGCACATCGAGCCCGAATTCCGCCGCATCCTCGAGCGGAGCGAAGACGTTGAGGAGGTCGAGATTGCGATACACGATATAACCCTGGTCGCTCAGAATATCGCCGCCGAGGACCGGACCGAGCACCTGGTCCTGAAAGCCCTGTTCCGTGGAGAACCAGATTTCACCACCCGGCCAGACGTAGAGGGCATCGAGGCCGCAGTCGGCGAGAGCGGCGGGTGGCTGGAAGCGCGAGAGCAGTTGCCGGTGAGTGCGCGCCACCTGTCCGCTGCTGGAGAGGATGTCGCCTCGCCGGAGCGTCGTGTTGAGCGCTTTGGAAACGATATCCGACTCTATCGAAAAGAGAATTGCGCCGGTGTCGGGGATATGCACCGCATCGAGGCCGGCGTCGGCGGCCGGCGCGGCCGGATCAAAAGCAGCGAGCAGTTCGGAATTGCGCCGGAGAATGCGGCCGTGGCTGGTGACCACGTCACCGTGTTGGAGCGGCCCAAGGCGCTCGCTGAAAATATTCTGTTCGATGGAGTACGCGATTTCACCGCCGGGCAGGATATCCGCGGCATCCAGGCCAAGGTCCGGACACGGCGGCATGGGGCTCAGGGCACCGCAGAACCACGAGGCGCGCTTTACCACCCGGCCGGCGGATGAGAGCAAATCGCCCGCGGAGATGGCGCCGGGCTCGCCGCTGCCCGCGGTGAACTTGTTCGTCGTGGAAAACCAGATTTCCCGCAGCGGGGCCGCGGACAGTCGCAGCGTGTAAGTTTGCAGAATGGTGCCGTTCGTCTGCTCCAGCGTGATCCCGATCATCGGCCAGAGCCCGGCGGGGGCAGGGGAGGAGTTCTTCAGGTCGCACCGTTTCTTCGTGATCCCGTCATCGATTTCGACCTGCAATGCCATCTGCTGAACGATGGCAACTTCGCCCCCGGTTTGGAACGTGCCGCTGCCCGTTACGGTATAAGTGCGCACCGCGCCCGCCGTGAAATGGATGTTCTCGACCGCGAACCGGGAAAACAGCGGATTCGTCTCCAGCAGCCGGAGAGTGAACGTTCCGCGCATCGGTTCCTGGACCGAAGGCCGCCCGCACACCGGACAGTCGTCGAGCAGGTAGCTGCCGCTGACGAGTTGATAACGCCACGGCGGCGTCATCTCCGCTGCTGTTTGTGCAAATATCGATCGACTTCCGCCCAACGTTAGGGCACAGATCCACGCCAGCAGTACTGCTCGAAGCGGGCGG
>JANNVM010000662.1:0-1837 GCA_031414455.1 Verrucomicrobiota bacterium | reverse complement strand
CTGCGCGGGCTGGTACCACAGCCCCAAACAGGTTTTCCCGGACGGACCGCCCCGGCACCAACGGCGTTGGCATCAAAACCACAATTCTGTCGCCAGTTACGCCGTCCTGTGGCAATACCGGGATCTTTTCCGCCCTCACCCCCGTTATGATCCGACAATTCTGCCACAACCCCGACCCAGCCAGAGTGTGCGATGTCTGACTCTCTTTTTACGATGACTCGTTCACGCGCGGCGGTGCTGCTGATGATGCTGATGCTGACACCCGCGGCGGTGGCGGAGAACTGGCCGCAGTTCCGCGGTCCGACGGGGCTGGGGTATGCGGCGGAGAAGGAGTTGCCGCTGAAGTGGGATGTGAAGACGGGCGATAACATTGCGTGGAAGACGCCGCTGCCGGCGGGCGACAGTCAGTATGCTTCGCCCATCGTGTGGGGCGACAGGGTGTTCGTGACGGGGGTGGCCAATGCGCCGCTGAAGCACCGGGTGATGTGTTATTCCCTGACAGACGGCAAACAACTCTGGGAGACGGAGGTGGAGCCGGGGCCATTGAAGCTGACGGATCTCCGCGGCGGTTATGGGGCACCGACGCCCTGCACGGACGGGGAGCGGGTCTATGCCGTGTTCGGCTCGGCGGTGGTGGCAGCGCTGGACATGTCAGGGAAGCTGTTGTGGCGGAAGGAGATCGCGAATCATGCGTTCGATGTCGCGCTGGGAGGCAGCCCGATTCTTTACAGGGACACCGTGATCCTGAACTGCGATCAGACGGAGAAGACGTCAACGATCACGGCGTGGGACAAGGCGACTGGTGAGATCCGCTGGGAAGCGAAGCGCCCGGAGACGGGATTTGCACACAGCACGCCGGTGCTGGTGGAGGTGTCAGGAAAACCGCAGATGCTGGTGAGTGCGTCGGGGGCGATCCAGGGGCTGGACCCGGCGAGCGGGAAGATCCTGTGGTGGTGCAGCGCGCAGGGCGATGCGTCGTCGCCGGCCTTTGGCGGCGGCCTCGTCTTCAGCGACAGCGGGCGTGGCGGAAGAGCCGTGGCGGTGGATCCGACCGGGGCCGGGGACGTGACGAAGACGCATCTGAAGTGGACGGTGCCGCAGATTTCCGAGGGGCTGTCGTCGGCGATCATCGTCGGAGACCGCGTGTGGCGGACGCACGGGCCTGACATTTTGAAGACGTTCCATCTGAAGACCGGCGAGAAGGTTCTCAACGAACGGCTCGCCGGCATTTCCACATGGACCAGTCCCATCGTGACGGCGGATGGCCGCATTTATTTCGCGAGCGCCGGGAAGTCGTATGTAGTGCGGGCCGGAGAACCTCTGGAGGTGCTCGGCACCAGCGACACGGGCGAGGACAACCGCAGCAGCGCTGCGGTCAGCGGCGGTCGCATCATTCTCCGCGGCGACAAGAATCTCTACTGCATCCAGAAGAAGTGAACCGTGCGCGCCGCTGCCGGCCCCAAGTTATGCGAAAAGATCCGCCTGCTCCCAAACCTGACCCAGCGAGGGCGATGACGGCGCAGGCGGTGACTTTTGAACAGTGCTGAACCAGGGAGTCGGTTCATCCTGACAAGCGCAGGTGACGGTGGTTTGCGGACAGCCGGCGGCGTCGAGGGCGGCTCGAATAGCGGCGATGGCGGCGGCGGGGGAATTACAGTCGCGGCTGAGGTGGCCTAGCACGACGTGGCCAAGCGCAGTCCCGGCGGCGGCGATGATTTCGGCGCACTGGTCATTGGAGAGGTGCCCGTGACGGCTGGCGATTCTCTGGCGTGTGCTCCACGGACGCTTGGTGTCGTTGGCGAGCATCTGGGTGTCGTAATTGGCCTCAACGAAGAGC
>JANNVM010000661.1:0-5673 GCA_031414455.1 Verrucomicrobiota bacterium | reverse complement strand
TCAGGCGCGTGAAGAACGAGCATCTTGCGCCGCGCGTCGGCAGGTATCGTTGAGCGCGTGGCTTTGGAAATGACAATCATCAGCCCGAGCGCCAGCGGCAGGCCCCAGATGGCCGGCTGTTCGGCGAGGGTTCGGGCGAGTGGATGCAGGGCGTACCACGCCTTGAGACCGTCAGCGCCCCAGGCGTCAGCGAACATGGTCGTCACAATAGCGGCGAGGCTGAGCGATCCTCCAATCAGCATGCCGATGGACGCGCCCTTCATGGTGATGCCGCGCCACCAGGTGCTGAGGAACAGGAGCGGGAAGTAACTCGTCGCCGCGATCGCGAAGGCCCAGCCGACCAGTTTGTTGATTTCAAATTCCTTCACTGCGAGTCCCAGCAGAATCGCCGCACCGCCGCAGATGAAGGCGCAGACTTTGAACATCTTCATGCGCTGCTCCGCAGTGCTCTTTGGCCGGAGCATGCGTCCGTAGATATCGTGAGCCAGCGCGCCGGTGATGCTCACCAGCAGTCCGCTGAACGTGCTCATAAAAGCGGCGAACGCGCCCGCGCAGGTCACGCCGCTGAGAATGCTGCCGAGCGTGCCGCCAAGTTTCAGCGGCATGTTCAGCACGGAGCCGTCCGTGCCTTTCACACCGGTCGCCCCGTTATAAAGTTCCGGCATCAGGTTTCTGCCCAGCACACCAAAGATCGGCGGGAACAGATAAAAGACGCCAATGAGGATCATCACCCACATCGTCGTGCGTTTGGCGGCGACACCGTCGGGATTTGTGTAGAACCTGACAAGAATGTGAGGCAACCCGGCGGTGCCGCAGAGCAGCGCGATGATGAGCGAATACGTGTAGAGCAGCGCGTAGGGTTTCACATCGCTGATCTCCACACCGGCGGCTTTGGCGGTGGTCGCCGCCTTGGACGTCATCGGGCCGAACGGTGAAATCCACACTTCATCTCTCGGCACGCTGATTTTCTTCACAGCATCATTCGCCGGCAGCGCAGCGCGCTCTACTCCGGCATCCGCCGCGGCCTGGGTGATCGTCACGCCTGCTTTGGCTTCGGTCGGAGAGAGGTTGGCATCGAGGTGTTTGCCGTACCCGCCATAGACCGACAGCAGCACAAACACCGGCACCGTGATCGCGAACAGTTTCAGCCAGTATTGGAATGCCTGCACAAGGGTGATGCCCTTCATCCCGCCCAGCGCCACATTCACGGTGATCACTGCACCGACGAGCGCCACGCCGACCCAGTAGTCTATGCCGGGAATGATGAATGACAGCGCCGTGCCCGCGCCTTTCATTTGCGGCATCGTGTAGAAAAAGCCGATGAAGAGCACGAACGTCACCGCGATCTTGCGGAACAGCGGCGAGTCGAAGCGTCCCTCCGCGAAGTCAGGAATCGTATAAGCCCCGAACCGCCGCAGCGGCCCCGCGATGAACAGCAGCAGAAACAAATACCCGCAGGCATAACATACCGGATACCACAGCGCATCGTAGCCGCTGCTCATCACCATGCCGGCGATGCCCATGAAACTCGCCGCACTGAGATACTCGCCGGAGATGGCCGAGGCATTCCAGCCCACGCTCACCGAGCGCCCGGCGACGAAAAAGTCAGACGCCGTTTTCGCCCGTCTGGCCGCCCAGAAGCCCATCCAGATGGTGGCGATGACCGTGACCGCGGAAAAGGCGATGACCCAATAGTTCAGTTCGGCGGCGGCGAGGGGGAGGGGGGGCTGCATGATGTGAAATCAGGTGCTCGGTTTTCGGTGCCCGGTGCTCAGTTCGCGGAACGCTTGCGATTCTCTTCGATCGCGAGAGCCGCTTCCTCGGCCTCCATTCGCAGCGAACGCTTGATGAAAATCCCGCTGATGACCCACACGAACGGAAACATGAGTACGCCAAGGATGAGCCATGTCAGGGTAAAGCCGCCTACACGCGTCGCCATCAGGTCCGGTGCGAAGTAATTCAGCAGCGGAAGTCCGAAGAGCACGATCATAAAAGCCGCAGCACAAGCGATACTGAGTCGCAACTGGCGGCGCATGAGGCGCTGGAGGAATTCCTCGCTGTGAATGAAGTCGCGGTGTTCGGGAAGTGGATCGTGCATGGCGCGCGCATATAGCAGCGCACCGGAAAGCATGGCGAGAGGAAAATACCGGAGTGCCGTCGGCACCATGGACGGCGACTGCGCCGCAGGGAAATGTTGCGCCTGCCCCTCCTGCGGGGCATGATTGCCGCGTGTAGCCTCCTGTCCCAACTCCGCCTCCATCGCGTCCGTGGCATACGGCGGGAGTGGTGCTGGTATCGTTCGCCGCAGGCGGTGCGGTGCGCTGGGCGACACCGGACGGACTGGCGTTCCGATCGGTGGAGAAAGTGCCGCCGCGGCACGGTTCGGCGGCGAATACGGTAGCCGCGGAGGCCACACCGGTCAGGGCCACGATAGAGGAACTGCTCGCCCTTCCGCCATCACAGCGGCTGGCCCGGCTGGCGGAATGTCTGCCAGACCTCACGGCTGGGGATGTCGTGACGCTTGTGCAGTCGGTGCTGGACGAAGGCGGACCCGCGTATGGAAACACGGCGCTCGTTCTGTTGTTTACCCGCTGGGCGGAACTGGATGCGCCGGGCATGGTCGCTGCGCTGGAGTCGCCGGCATTTGCGCCGCGGCTGGATGTCCGGCAGATCGCTGTGAGCATATGGGCGAAACTCAGCGGCACTCAGGCGCTGATGGTGGCTGGAAAGAAATGGCCGCGCATGGCGGTGCGGGCGGCGGTGGAGTTGCTGGGAGACGACACAAGCCGCGCGGAGGAATTGCTGCCGTGGCTGAATGGACGGCAAAGCACCGACGAGATGGTTGGGCTGCGCATGATATTCCTCAACCGGATGGAGCCGGCGCGCGCCCTGCGCCTCGGAGCGCAACTCAACAACAAAGAGATTGTCACCGGGGCAGCCCAAAAACTCGCTGCTGCCGACCCGGCCCGTGCACTCGCCATCGCAAAGGAGATGCCGCCAGGCCGCCTGCGCGAGGAAGCCTTGTTACCGGCACTGCAGGAGTTGGCAAAAATGTCACCAGAGAGGTTCCGTGAGGAATTCGACGCCCTGCCGCCGGCGGTGAGTCCGCGCGTTGGCCTTACGGAATTGTATGCGAACAGTCTCGCGACGGAAAATACTGACATCGCCGCCACATGGGCACTGGCTCGTCCTCCAGGTCGTGAGCGTACCGCCTCATCGGAACTTGTTGCAGGTCATTTGTTCAAGGCTCAGCGATGGGATGATGCCGTCAAACTCCTCGCCACCGCATGGCAGGCAGATTCACGCGGTCTGGAGGCGAAACTCTTCGATGCGAAATCTTATCTCAGCCAAATCACACTATCAGCCAACTCGGAAGCGGCTGCCGCCGCTCCAGGCACGACGCCCCCGAACGCGTCATTAGATTACGTTCCCCTGACTTGGCCTGACCCCAGCGACCGGAGCAGCAGCGTGATCCATTTGGCGCTTTATGAGTGGAGTAAGAAAGATCCGGCCGACGCGGCGGCATGGCTGGCCACTGTTCCTGACACGGAACTTCGCTCCCATCTTGCTGGAATGCTCAGTCCCGAACAGTCGAACGATCCTGGCTTAATGGTTTCGTCCGAAGTCCGCATGAAGTACTTGGCCGCAGCGGGCAGCGATCCGAGCGTGGCCTTAAAGCGCGTACCGCAGCAATTGGAGCATGCCATCTGGCTGTCTAAGCGAGCCGGGGAGTACGCTATTCTTGAGAACGACTGGCAGGACGCAGCCACAGTTGACCGATGGTTTCTCTCAGCGGCAGCAGTTGAGGAGCAGGCGCGGCAGAATCCCCGGGCTGCACTCGACTTCTTCCAGGCGATGCAGCCGGAAGAGCGCTCCCTCGGCGCATGGCATGAAGCAGGCGCTGCCTATATTAAGTCCGACGAAACTGCAGTATCCGAATGGATGCGCTCGCTTCCACCCGGGCAAGAGCGCGATGCCGCGGCCACGGCGCTTGTGGAGTATCTCACGAAATCCGGGCCGGGTCGCGATGGCGAGGCGGCGTTCGCATGGGCGGCGAGCATGAGTGGTGAAGTGGAGCGTGCGTATTATTTAGAGACCGCCGCGGAGGTGTGGGCGCAGGAGGATCCTGCCTCAGCGCGCGCTGCCGTGGCGGAAACCCCGCTGCCGGAGGCGGAACGCGCCGCTCTGCTTCTGAAGTTGCCGGAAGGAGGCCGCCAGTGAGGCGCGCTTTCATAACAAGGTGGGGCGAAGCTCCTACTGAGCCCACTTCAAGAGGGCGGAGGGGGTGCGGAGCCCGGGAGTGCGGCGCGAGTGCACGCGCAAGCTCAGTTGCGATTTCGCTGCCATGACGATTCGTGTTTTCATACTAACGGCTGCCGCCGGCATTGCTGGCTGGCTGGGCGCTTCGTGGCTGGATGCATCCCGCGGGACCAATGAGCGGGTCGGGATCAATTTGGCGTCTTCGTATCTCACGTCCCCACACTCTGATGATTATCTCACGTCGCTGCGCACTTTCAGCGTCCACGGTCAGGGCAGCGCGCGTCTCGCGGAACTGGCTGCGCTGCTGCGCCGCGTCCCGGTTTCTGAAATCCCCGCACTACTCGCCGCCGTGGAGCAGTGGCCCAAAGGCACCGTCCGGGATGTGGCCATCGCTCTGCTGCACGCAAGGCAGTCGCCGGAGCTTGTGGATGTGCCCGCCAGTGATAAACCTGTTCCACGCTCCCGAGCCCTCGCCGCCGCTCTCGCCGCCGGGACGGAAACGAAAGACTGGGAGCGAACCGTGGCAGACTGGGCCTCACTTGATTTCGCCGCCGCCAGTGCCGCTGTTTTGAAAATGCCGCCCGGCGAGTTGCGCAATACCGCTGTGGATAAAGTTGCCGCCGCCATGACACACGATGACGCGGCAGCCGCGATGGCATTTATCCTGGAATCCGGCGAAAAGCATCTCGGTGCGGGTGCGGCGTGGGCATGGGCGAAACTGGTGGCGCAAGATAATGCGGCAGGTACGGGCACCATGAGAAAACTAAGCGGCGTGCAGCAGGACAGCCTCGCCGCGGCGCTGGCAGAGGTCGTGCGGGAAGCTGCGGTTCATGATTTCAGCACCGTGACACCAGTGGCGGATGAGAATCTGGAACTGCTCGCCCGCGTCGCCAGGAGCATGGGCGAAAGTCCGGGAAGGGACGCGCTGCTGAGTGAGATTTTCCGCCGGAAACCGATGATGTTCGACAATCCCGGGGAAACAGAAATCACTCCCGAGAGCAACCCGGAACACGCTTTGGCTCTCGCCGCCATGCTGGAACGCCTCACCCGGGAATCTCCTGACCAGGCGATTTCCGTCCTGAAGGATGGTATGCCTAACCTGACCGACGAAGGCAACGTCAGTGCCCTCACCGCCGCCGCCCCGCGCGTCCTTCCGCAACTCTGCCGCACCGGCCACGTCAAAGAAGCCGTGCAACTCCTCGACAGAATTAAAGACCGCGGTGCGTGGCGCGAGTCCTTCCATGCCGTGCTGCCGTACTGGATGGACGCCGATCCCGCCGCTGCGCGCACCGCGTTCGAGGCCGCGCCGCTCTCGGCGCTGGAGCGCGAGCGCTGGCGGCGGCACCCGGCGTTTCTGCTGCATCCGTGAGAATCGTGGCGTGGGCTTCCAGCCCACCAGTTGCGGCATGAATC
>JANNVM010000660.1:0-9081 GCA_031414455.1 Verrucomicrobiota bacterium | reverse complement strand
AAGACGCTGCTGCACCGCCCGCGGGTGATGGTGCTCGATGAGCCGGCGAGCGGGATGGATCCGCTGTCGCGCCGGGACCTGCGGATGACGCTGCGCAGCCTCGCGGGGAAAGGCGTGGCGATTATTGTCAGCTCGCACATTCTCAGTGAACTCGCTGACATGTGTACGAGCCTGTGCGTGATGAACCAGGGCCGCATTCTGGCGTCCGGGCCGGTGGACGACGTGCGTAATCAGCTCGGTAATGCGGACCGGACGATCATGCTGACGGTGTTGTCAGGGAGCGAGGCCCCGGCGGAGGAGATATTGCGCAGTGAGAAGCATGTGCAGGAGTTGATCGTGCAGGGCGGGCGGCTGTCGTTCCGGTTTCATGGCAGCGGGGAGGAGCAGGCGGGGCTGTTGACCGCACTAACGACGGCCGGGATCATGGTGCGGGCGTTTGAGGAGCAGAAATCGTCGTTTGAGGACATCCTCGTCCAGGTGGCCGAGGGCAACCGTATCGCCAATGACTGAACCCGCCGCCAAAGTATCGCCGCCTTCCGCATGGCGAATCTGGGAGAATCCGATCTTCCTCCGCTACTGCCGTTCGCGACTGCGCGCCCGCGGCCTAACGCCGTCGCTGGTCATCGTGCTGGTGCTCGCCAGTTTCGCCTACATCATCACTCCGCTGGGCGTGGAGCGCGCCACGGAGGGCCGCCAGCAAATTCATGCGTACTTGAAAGTAGAAGCGATGAAGAGCAAGGAGGCGAAGAGGAACTATGAGCAATACCGGGAGGTAGAGCGCCAGATCGGTCTGGATAATCCGACGATCCAGCCAACGCATATCTATCAACGCGCTGCCCTGATCCCGCTCCTGATCCTACAGGCAATATTTCTGTTTTTGGCGGGTACCGGCCAGGTGGCCGCAGGCATGACGGCGGAACGTGATGAAGGCATGGTGGACTATCAGCGGCTGAGTCCGATGAAGCCGCTGGCCAAGGTGCTGGGCTACCTGCTGGGCCTTCCCGTGCGGGAGTGGGTGTTGTTTCTCTCGACACTGCCTTTTACGGCGCTGGCGCTGTGGCGGGGCCAGGTGCCGTTCGACGTGTGGGGGCCGGTGGCGCTCACCTTCTTCACGTCGGTCATTCTCTATCATCTCACCGGACTGACGGCCGGCACGGTGATGAAAAGCCGGCGCTGGGCGTTCCTGCTCTGCATGGGGCTCATCTTTGTGCTCTACTTTCTGGCACCACAAAGCTCCCGTTACGGGCTGCCGTTCCTGCGGTATGTGACGCTGTGGCCGGCGGTGATGGATGCCGCTCACATTTTCCCCGAAGAGCAAGTCAAGGCGTGGCGATTCCTCTCCTCGATCCCGTCTGGCAACGGCGGGGTGGAGTTCTATAAGTGGAAGCCGAGCGCCCTGCAATTCACGCTCATCGTCCAGGGCTCGTTCATCGTGACACTGCTGGTGATGGTGTGGCGCAAGTGGCGGCAGGCGGACTCGCATCTGCTGAGTAAAGCGTGGGCGCTCCTTGTGTTCGCTTGGCTGGGAGTGCTGCACATGGGCAACGCGCTCCCTGGCATCGAAGACGGCTCGCTGTTCCCCACGAGTTTTCTGCGGCTGCTTCAGAAGAATCCGGCGCAGCCCGGACCGGGGGAGGCCTACACCGTTTGTGCACTCTACGGCGTGCTCCTTTTATTCCTGCTTGTGATTTTCATCGTCATGCTGACGCCATCCCATGACGCCCAATCCCGCGGTCTGCGTCGTGCAGCAAAGCTCGGGCGATCGCGGACGCCGTTGTTTGCCGATGAAGCCAGCGCCTTTCCCGTGCTGCTGCTGCTCACAGTGGCCGGGGCTGCGGCATGGGCGTGGTTCACCCGCAGTGTATTTAAGTCGGAATGGTTCGGGAATGATCCCGGACCGGTGACGTTCGGCATTTTCCTCGCCGCGCTGGCACCGCCGGTGATCGGCTTTCACGCGCTCCTGGAGTCGCGCGGCGGAAACCGGCCGTTCCTCGCCGTCGTCTTTCTCGGCGTCGTGCCATTGCTGGCCTCAGCCGTCATTCTCGCCTCCGCGAACTCCACCACCAGCGAAGCGGTGAGTGTCGCCGGCGCTTCGCCCTTCGCACTCATGGCCTACGCCGTCGAGCAAATCAGGCCGGCCCACGACCTGAATAATGCCCGCCAGTCCATGTTCCATCTGGTTTCCGGTAAATCCCTAATCGCATGGTCCTTGCTTTATTCTTTCGCGGCGGTGACGCTCCTCGTCTCCCTCCGCCGTCACTGGAAACACCGGAAATGACCGGTTTGCCGCCATGCCAACTCCCCGAAAACAGGCCGGTCTGTTCACCGGAGAAGATGCCTTGAAAAAACTGAAATTTCCCCGTGCCAAACGACGGGAGATTGCCTAGTCTCGCCGCTCTTTAGGGAAAACCCCGATCCTTCTGGTGCAAAAATTCTGTTTATTCAATGACATGCCGGCCGGCCGCCGGAACTGGCTGACTGCGCGTGGCGCGGCACTGGGAGTGCTGCTTTTCCAACTGGCCTCCGTCCCGGCAGCGGTGGCGGAGAGCGGCAAGAGTGGCGACCCTGAAATAGCAGCCGCGGAAGTCGAGCGACGGCTGCAGATGAAGGAGAAGGCGCTGTTGCTGGTGACCGAGGGCGATGCGCTGGCGGCCCAGGGGCGGCAGTGCGATGCCGCCGATAAGTATCTGGAAGCGGCGCGGCTTCTCAAACCCGGTGCGGCGGCCTCGGCCGACCTCCGGGCTTCGGCGGTGAAGCGGCTCGCAATTTCCGGCGTGGAGTGCGCCAAAGAACTCGCGGCGGGCGGTGAATTCGACAAGGCGAATGCGCGGCTGGATCAGATCCTTGCGGCGGACATGGCTCCTGATGACCGGCCGGCCCTGACACTGCAAAAGCATCTCAAGGATCCGGACCGCCACAATCCCGCCCTCACACCGCGGCACGCAGCGGACACGAAGAAAGTCTCCCGTCTCCTCTCCATGGCAGGGCAGTATGTGGAACTGGGTGAATACAAAACGGCAGAGGCAGCCTACAATCAGGTGCTGGCGATTGATGAGACCAACACGGCGGCGCGCCGCGGCCTTGAGGGCGTGCAAAAGCTCATCGAGGAATATCACAAAGCCGCGAGGGACCACACCCGGCTGAAGATGCTCAACGAAGTGGACCGGATGTACGAAACGAAAGTGCCGGCCCTGGCCGGCGTGAAGCCGATGACAGGCGGAGGCAGTAGTGATGTCATTCTCACCGGCGGCACGGTGCTGGCCGCAAAGCTTCACGGGCTCATCATTCCGCGTCTCCAGATGTCGGACTCCACCATGTCCGAAGCGGTGGCCTATCTGATGCGCAAGAGCATCGAGTTGGACACCGCCGAGCCGGACGAACGCAGGCGAGGGGTCAACATTCTCTGGAATCCCGGTGCCGGCGGCGACGCCGCCGCTAAAACAGTCACGCTGGAGATGCAGAACGTCAGCCTCGTGGAGGCGCTCCATGCCGTGTGTCAGATCAGTGGCACGCGGATGACCATAGACGGTTCGGTAGTGCGCATCTCGCTGGGCGGAAGCGGCGGCCTTGAAACACGGCAGTTTCGCGTGCCTCCTGGTTTTCTCTCCACTTCAGCCACCGCCGCATCCACCGAAGCGTCCAATGCCGACCCCTTCGCGGCCGGCGGCGCAGACGATGCCAGACCGAAACTCGGGCGGCTCGATCCCAGGACCTTCCTCGAACGGCAAGGGGTGCCGTTTCCCGAGGGCGGACGCGCGAATTACAGTCCCGCGCAAAACCTCCTGACGGTTACGAATACACCGGAAAATCTCGATGGTATCGCCATGCTGGTGGAAGGCCTCACCAGTTCAGGGCAGCGTCAGGCGCTTATCACCGTCGTGCTGCTCAAAGCCGGCGAAACAACCCTCAATGAACTCGGCGGCGAATTCCTCATGGAGGCCTTCAACGTCGGCAGCGGCGTATATGGTGCCGGCGGAACCTTCGGGAACTCTGAAATCAGCGGCGGCGCCGGATCGGGGGGGGCCTTTGGCAACAACACGGTTGGTCCCATTCCCGTGCCCTTCGGGATCGTCCGGGGCCCGGTGACGGCCGGCCTGCGCAGTTCCGTCGAACTAAACCGCACGCAGTCCTTTGATGACCTCATCGACATCACCAACAACGGCCTCAGCTCATCCTCCACCAACCGCTCCCCATTCATCGCGAGCGTCGGTGGCGTTTTTACCAATCCCCGCTTCCAGGCTCTGGTTCGCGGACTCAATCAAAAGAAGGGTGTTGACCTGACCGTAGCCACTTCCGTTATCGTGAAGAGCGGTCAGCGCGCCTCAACTTTTTCCGGACGCAAGTTCTGGTACCCTACCGAATTCGATCCGCCCCAGATCCCGCAAACGGTCGTCGCCCCGCAGCCCATTTTCCGGGATCCCACCACCGGGGATCTTTTTACGCTTCCCACGTCGCTGGGCCAGCCGCCCGTCACTCCGGCGACGCCCAATTCCTTCCAGGAAAAAGATGTCGGCTCCAGCATCGAGGTCGAGGCCACCATCGGAGAGGACGGATACACCGTGGATCTCAACCTCTCGCTGATGTTCAGTGAATTCGACGGTTTCATCAATTACGGCACGCCCATCAAGGCCATGGACAGCCCTGTAATTCTTACCGACAACCGCATCCTTCAACCCACCTTCTCCCGCGCCTCCGCCACCGCACAAGTGCTCGTATATGACGGGCAGACCGTCGCCGTCGGCGGACTGACAGAATCCCGGTCGTCCATCATTCAGGACAAAGTGCCGATCTGGAGCAGCATCCCCATCGTTGGGAAATTCTTCACTTCGAATGTCCAGGAGACAACCCGCACGGCGATCATTTATTTTGTCTCGGTGAAGATCGTGAACCCGTCCGGCGAGCGGGTCCATAACAACACTGAAGTGGTCGCCGGTGACGCCAGCGGCTCCGGCGACGCTGTTGGAGCCACTGACTTTGGCAGCAGCGGCAAGTCCGTAATCACCGCACCCTAAGCCGGGTGTTTCCACTTTACAGCGCGCCGTGCCGGCATGACTCGGGCGGAGCCATTCTCCTCAACCAACGTGAGCCGCAATCCTGACCCGACCGGGGATCGCCGCACCGTCCTGCCTGACCGGCGGGATGCCGGAACTCCCCCGCCCACCCTTCCGCCGAAGTCCTACTCGGTGGAAGAAATGCTGACGCAACTTCGCACGCCGGAGGGACAGAAACGCCGCCGCCGCTCGGAGCAACCCGTTCACTCGAACCGCCGCCGCAAAAGGATCCTCACCGGAATCGTGATCGGTACGATCACCCTCCTTCTTGGCTGCTGGTACGGCTTCCGCTTTTTTCAGCGTTACCGGCTCGAAGGTGAGACCTTCCGCGAGGGCGTGAACCGCCGCGTTTCCGATGCCCTCGGCTGTCAGGTGGAATTCACCCGCATCCATGACGGCGGCGACAAGTCACTCTCCGCCGTCGAAGGCCGCTTCGACACCAAACAGGACGAACTCCTCGCCTCAGGCACCTTCTCCGGTATCAACGCCGGCCTCACTCCCACATCCTGGGTTTCCAACGAGTGGGGCATCACCCATCTCAATCTCACCCGCGGCACGCTCACCTTTGATCCGGAGCGCACCGTGACCACCGCGGACACGATGCATGCCGTGCCCCGCACCGCCGGACGCGAAAAAGGCGAGCGCGGCGTGCGCTTCAGCATTGATCCCGAGCCTGATATTATCACACTCGACGTGATTCGCTTCACCGGGGGACTCGATCTGGAATGGCCGTCCAGTGCCGGCGACCGCAAGCCGGAGGCGATCCGCGGGCTCCGCGGCAGTGCAAAATCCCCCGGGCAGGGCCTGCTGACGGGCACGTTCTCCGGCGGCACGATTCTTCTCAAGCAGTGGCCTGAAATGCGCGTCGAAGAAATGAACTGGAGCCTCAACGACCGGCACCTCGAGATCATCGGTGCGCTCGTGCGCTTTGGTTCCGGTGAGGCCAAGGCTGATGTCAGCGGCAAGGCCGATCTCGTTCGCAACGGCACTATTGAACTCAAAACAACCATCCACAGCACGCTCCTCAAACTGCTGCTCCCCGCAGCATGGCACGAGCGTGTCGCAGGACTTTTCTCGACCAGGGATGCCTCCTTCCGCGCGGCTTTCGACAAAGGCGCAGAGCGCAAATTCGAAGGCGACTTCACGCTCGAAGGCGGCGTGCTCCGCGGGCTGCCCTTCGTCAACAAACTCGCCATCGCGCTTCAGCGGCCTGACTTTTCTCTTCTGGAGTTTCCCCAACTTACAGGGCACTTCACATGGTCGCCGTCTTCGGGCATGGAAATCACCAGTCTATCCGGCAACAAGGAAGAAATCCTTCGCCTCTCAGGTTCCGTGAAGGTAAACGGAACCGGCGCTGTCTCCGGCCGTCTCAAAGCGTCCGTCAGCGACCTCGCCATCCGCGCCCGCAGCCGGCCGGACGCTCCCCATCCTTTCCGTCCCGACACCGAGGGCTGGAGTTCGGTGGAATTCAACGTGACCGGCACAGGCACGCTCATCGCCGATGACCTCACCATGGGGGCATCGTCCTCCGCGCCGGTTGCGCCCGGAAGCCCGCCGGCGCCGGGAACTTCCAGAGAGGAACTCGAAAAGCAGTTCAACGAACTCGTGCCCCAATAGCCGGCACCGGACGCGCCGCCACAGACGTATCTCTGACGCCGCGCTAAACTCTCTGATCATTCATTCTGCATTCCATCATGCTCCCAACGCTCCCCATCCTCCGCATCGGCCGTCCCTACACGTCACTCGACGTCGCCGAAATTCCTCATGTCGCCACCGGTGCTCCGGCCATCCGGATCAGCCAGGCGAACAGCGGCCTGATTGCCCGGGACATCCCCCTCACCAAAGACGCCCGCATGGCGCTGCGCCGCATCCCCGCAAAACAGCGCACCGAGATGGTTCGACGCGCCGGGGCCATTTTTCAAAACGACACTCTTCCGCTCGGCGACGAAGGCATGATGCAGTCGCCGGAGGATTATGTGCTTCAACTCGCCTCGACCAGCGGACTGCCGCACTCGCTCATCCGCATGAACATGAAGCGGCTCGGCGGCATTTTCGCTGACATCGAAATCATCCTCCGCGGACTGACACGCGGCATGGACCTCGATGTCCTCGATATCGGCTATGGCAGCCAGGGCGGCGCGCCGGTGAGCTACAACTGCGTCACCGATAACCTCGCGGTCATTCTGCCAAGCAACTCGCCGGCGGTAAACGCCCTGTGGATTCCCGCCATCGCGCTCGGCGTGCCGGTTATTCTCAAGCCCGGACGCGAAGAGCCGTGGACGCCGTGGCGCGTCATCCAGTCACTCATCAAAGCCGGCATTCCGCGCGAAGCCTTCGGATTCTATCCCACCGGCCACGACGGCTCCGGCCTGCTCCTGCGCCGTGCGGGCCGCGTCATGATGTTCGGCGACGACGCCACTGTCGCCCAATACGCCGCCGATCCCCGCGTGGAAGTCCACGGCAGCGGACGCAGCAAGATCCTCATCGGTGAAGACAAAATCGAGCAGTGGCGCGATTACCTGCCGGTCCTTGTGGAAAGTGTCAGCGCCAACTCCGGCCGCTCCTGCATCAACGCCTCCGCGATTCTCGTGCCGCGCTACGCGGAAGAGATCGCGCACGCCATCGCACAGGAACTCCTGACGATGGTGCCGCGCGCCACCGATGATCCCGATGCCCGCCTCAGCGGCTTCGGCAATCCCGCGATGCCGGAATGGATCGACTCCAGCATCACCGGCGACCTCGCCACACCCGGTGCCACTGACATTTCAGAAAAACTGCGCGGCGGCACCCCGCGCCGCGCCCGCCGCGACGGCATGAACTACCTGCTGCCCACCGTCATTCACTGTCAGAACTTCGACCACCCGCTGGCCAACCGGGAGTTCCTCTTCCCCTACGTCAGTGTGACGAACGTTCCGCAGGCCGTCATGCTGGATACGATCGGCCAGTCCCTCGTCGTCACCGCCATTACCGGCGACAAGTCCTGGACCCCTGCCCTGCTCGAATGCCCGCACATTGACCGCCTCAATCTCGGCCCCACCCCCACGAACCGTGTCCAGTGGGACCAGCCGCATGAGGGGAACCTGTTCGAATTCCTCTACCGCCGCAGAAGCATCGGGCTGCCGGCGGCCGCTTAGCCCAAGTCATCAGCAGGCACCGGGAGGCCACGCCTTACGCCTGAACTGTAACGCAGCCGTCCCGGCTGCCGTTTCGCAGGGCCTCTGGCCTGCCTCTCCATCGGGATCCACGCACGCGGCTGGCTGGAAGCCCTGCGTAACGGCAGGCCAGAGGCCTGCGTTACGACTTCAATCGTAAGCCCTGCTGCGCACCCACCCCGCCCCCGCAGGCAGGGGAATAAGCATACAGACCTCTTGTGAACCCTCTTGTGAATCCAGACCTCAGCCGCTCGGAATAAGAAGACAGACTGGACCACGGGGCTGGGGTGCGGTGCGGAAGACTAAAACACCCGCGCCCAGAGCACCTTGAGGTAGCGGCTTTCGGGGCAGTTGGAATAGATGGGATGGTCGATGCCGGGGCCCGTGCGATCAAAGATCTGCAGGCGGCGGTTGAGACGGTGGGCGCCTTTAATGACACATTCTTCAAATGTCTCGAGTGAGACGAGGCCCGAGCAAGAGCAGGTGACAAACAGGCCGCCGGGTTTCACGAGGCTGGCGGCGATCTGGTTCAGGTCGGAATATTTGCGCATGCCCTCGGACGCACCCGCGGGCTCGCGGGTCATGACGAACTTCGGCGGATCGCACATCACGGCGTCGAACTGCTCGCCGTTCTTCTGCATCTGTCGCGCGTAGGCGAAGGCGTCGGCGTGCACCCATTTCAGCTTGTTGGGCGAAATCTGGTTCAGGTTGGCGTTGCGCCGGCCCTGGGTGATGACGTCCTCGTCGAGATCCACCGCCGTCACCTCGGTCGCGCCACCGAGCATGGCGTTGATCGAGAAGCCGCCCGTGTAGCTGCAAAGGTCGAGCACGCGCAGGCCTTTCACGAGCGAGCCGAAGCGCTTCCGGTTATCGCGCTG
>JANNVM010000659.1:0-2979 GCA_031414455.1 Verrucomicrobiota bacterium | reverse complement strand
TCGTGCGTAAGCCCTGCCTGCGCGCCCGGTCCGTTTCGTTTTCCGTTGAGAGATGGCGGGCCTGCCGCATTATCGGCCGGCAATGACTTATTCTATTTCGGGCGTTTGCGCCGCAGCCGTTGGTTTTGCTTTTGTTATCGCCGGGGGAGTCCGTGCGGAATCGTGGCCACAATGGCGGGGTCCCCGGGGAGCCGGGCAGGCCGGGGGCAAGGGTTATCCCCTGACGTGGAGTGAAACCGGGAATGTGGCGTGGAAAACTCCCCTTCCCGGACGCGGCTGGTCATCGCCCGTGGTCCATGGCGGCCAGGTCTGGCTGACCACGGCGCTGGAAATCCCCTGCACGCCGGAGCAGGAGAAGGAGCGGCTCAAAACCAACACCAGCGATCAACCGCTGACCCTGCTCGCGGAAGTGCGGCTGCATGCCATCGCCCTCGATGCAGCGACCGGAAAAATCCTGCACGATGTCGAACTGCTGCGGGAGAAGGATCCGCAATGGGTTCACCGGCAGAACACCTACGCGTCGCCAACTCCGGTGATCGAGGACGGGCGGCTCTATGCGCATTTTGGCACCTTCGGCACCGCCTGTGTGGACACGAAAACAGGCAAGCTGCTCTGGACGAACACCAGTGTCCGGCTGATGCACGAAAATGGCCCTGGCAGTTCGCCCGTCCTGTGGCGGGACAAGCTCATCTTCCACGCCGACGGCAGCGATACCCAGCGTGTGGTTGCACTGGATAAAGTCACAGGCAAAGTCGCGTGGCAGACGAATCGCACCGGTAAGATGCCGGACAATGTTCAGCTCAAGAAGAGCTACGCCACACCGCTCGTCATCGAACGGGACAAGCTTCCGGTCCTCCTAAGCAACGGGGCCGACTGGCTCTACGGCTATGATCCGGAGACCGGCGGCGAACTCTGGAAGATGGCCTACGGGACGCAGGGATTCTCGCTCAGCGCCCTGCCCGTCGAGGGCAACGGCCTCATCTACTACAGCACGGGCTTCATGAAGCCGGCGCTCCACGCCGTTCGCTGCAGCCTCAGCAGGGCGCCAGAAGTGGTGTGGACCTGCGAGCGGAACGTCCCCACGATTCCATCGCCCCTGCTCGCCGGCAGTGAGCTCTTTTTCGTCGCAGATTCCAACATCTGCACCAGCCTCAACGCCACCACCGGCACCGAAAACTACCGCGAACGTCTCGGTGGAGACTTCAATGCGTCGCCGGTTTTCGCCGGCGGCCGGATCTATGTGAGCAACCGCGAGGGCACCACTTTCGTCCTCGCCGCAGGCCCGGCATTCAAGAAACTCGCGGAGAACAAATTGCCCGGCCAGCAATGGGCCAGCATCGCCGCCGTGGATGGCTCATTCTTCCTGCGCACCGACACCGCGCTGTATCGCCTTCAGCAGAAGTAGGCGAAGCGCGAAGGCTTTCATCCGTCGCGGATGCCGCGATAGCGAAGCGGTGTGAAGCCTTTGGCTTTGAGTTCGTCAACGGCGAGCGAGTGACGGACGACAAGCCAGTGGGGAGGGATGCCGGTTTCATAGGCGATGAGGCGCGCGCGGGTGTCGTCCTCCCAGCCGGCGAAGAGGAAGACGTGGCTGTTGAAAGTATTGAGGACGTCGCCGGGGAGGAGGGCATCCCAGGAGGGCAGCCGCTCGCAGATGGAATCCAATTCCCGCGTCGAGCAGGAACGCGGCAGGCGCCAGCAGCGGGAGACAAATCCGCTGCAGTCAATGCCTGTGGCGTGGCGGCTCACGGCGGCATCGAGGAGTTGACGCTTTTTCTGCGTGTAAACATCGCCCGCAGCCATACCCGTGGCCAACTCGCGATCAAATTGCTCCGGCGTGGCAAAGCCGCCCCACTGATACGGAATGCCTTCATTCACGATGCCCGGCACCCACCAGCCGGGAACCGCACCCGGTTTCCGGAAACCGATATCGGGAGTGTCCACTTCCACGCCGTCCGGGTCGGTGCCATGGAGAATATTGGCGACCGCCGGCGTCCAGCGGTGGGTGCGATATCGCTCAGCGATGGCGAGGCATTCGCTGCGGGTGACACCCGCACCGCGCGGGCCGGAACAGGCCACGGTCAGCACTCCCAGAAATAACAAAGCGCAGTGCCGCAGGGTCATTGGTCAGGCGGCGGAGAAGGCGCGCAGGTGATGGAGCACGGCGAGGGCACGGCCGCTGTCGAGCGATTCATTGGCAAGGTGCAGCCCGGATTCCCATCCGTCAGCCATGCCGGTGACGCGGAATCCCGCGGCGGCATTCGCGAGGACGATGTCGCGCTTCGCGCCCTTTAGTTCGCCGGAGAGAATACCCGTGATGATGGCCGCATTCGTCCGCGCATCGCCGCCTTTGAGTTCCTCCAGCGCCGGTTCGGGCAGCGGCACCCGCTCGGTCATTTCGGTGATCACGCCGTCGAGAAGAGCGACGATGTATGTGGGGCCGAGGGTGGATACCTCATCCATGCCGGAGCCGCCGGGGACGCTGCCATGAATGGCCCATGCCGAGCGGCGGCCAAGCTGCCGGAAGATCTCCGCATACACCGGAGGCAGTGCGGAATCGTAAACGCCGACGATCTGAGCCGGCGGCTGAAGGGGATTCATGAGCGGGCCGATGAGATTGAAAATCGTCCGGATTCCTTCCTTCGCGAGCTGGGCGCGGACGGGAGCGACGGCCTTGAACGCGGGGTGGTACTGTGGCGCGAGCATAAAGCCGGCACCGTGAGCGCTGACGCATTCAGCGAACCGTTCCGGCGGAAGATTCACCGGGACGCCGAGGGCTTCGAGCACATCCGCGCTTCCGCTGGGCGAAGTGATGCCGCGGTTTCCATGTTTCACCACGGCCACTCCGCCACCAGCGAGGACAAACATGCTGGCCGTAGAGATATTGAACAGGCTCAGCTTGTCGCCGCCGGTGCCGCAAACGTCCACCGCAGGCCGCCCCAGCGTTGTCAGATCCAGCGGCGGACGCACCGCGTGACG
>JANNVM010000658.1:0-4571 GCA_031414455.1 Verrucomicrobiota bacterium | reverse complement strand
CCGTGAATGAAGCTGCGGAGCAGACTGTGGCCATGGCGCTGACCAACGGCATGTGGACCGGCACGATTCCCGGCCAGGCAGCCGGAGCCAAGGCGGTCTTCCGCGTCGCTGCTTCCAATTTGTCAGGCCACACCGCCGTCTGGCCCGCCAATGGTATGGCGGGGCGCGCCATGGTGCCGTGGAATGACGGCCAGGCCCAACTCGTCAGACCGAACGGCTGCCGGCCCCACAATGTCCGCATCGTGATGACCGCTACGGACACCGCCCTGCTTCACAACGTCACCAACGTAATGAGCAACGACTGGATGCCCTGCACAGTCATCTACGATGAACGCGAAGTTTATTATCTCACCGGCGTTCACCTCAAAGGCTCCGAACACGGCCGAGCCAAACAGTCCCGCGCCGGATTCCTCATCCGCTATCCGGAGGAGCATCTTTTCCTCGGTGTTCACAACGAGACCGCCATAGACCGCAGCGGTGCCGGCGATCAGTTCAGTCAGAAGGAGATCCTCGTAAAACGCTCGCTGAATCGCGCCGGGGGAATTCCCGCCACGGAAGACGACCTCATCCGCGTCATCGCCCCGCAGACCCAGCACACCGGCCCGGCGATCTTCATTCACAACAAAATCGACAGTGACACCTACCTCGACGGCCAGTTCTCCAACGGCAGCAACGGCACGATGTATGAGTATGAGTTGCTCTATCCGCTGACCACTACCGACAACGGCACGCTGGAAGGAAATAAGCTCACCCAGGATGGCCCCGGCGGACCGACCGGCGTCGCGGTGCGTGCCCTCCAAACAGGCACTCCCCGGGTGAACAGCGTGAACAAGGAGGACTACCGCTGGTACTGGCTCATCAAGAACAACCGCACCCGCGATGACTACGCCGGCCTCGTCAGCAGCCTCACTGCGCTGGGGCAATCAGGTCTCACCTTCCACACTCAAACCGCCCCGCTCCTCGACACTAACGGCTGGCTGCGGTCCTTCACCGGCCCGGTCGCGTGGGCCGTCGGAGACAACTATGCCTATGGCTCACAGCACAACTGTCTCTACTTCGTGAAGCCCGATGGCCGAACGCTCTACATTCCCTGGGACATGGACTTCACAGCAACGGGCGGCACCAATGCCAGTATCATTCCGAACGCCGAGTTGGGTAAACTGGTCAACCCCCTTGTCGGCACCATTGCCGATGACGCCAACCGCCGCGCCTACTACGGCTACCTGCAGCACATGGTGGATACCGCTTTCAACACCGCCTACATGGGCCGCTGGATGGACCACTACACCTGCTTTGTGGACGAAAACTTCCGGGGGAACTTCCTCACTTCGTTCGTCACACCGCGGGAGACCTACATCCGCGGACAAATCACGGCGGGCATTCCCGTGGTTCCTTTCCGAATCACCACCAATGGCGGCAACAACTACAGTGAGCCGCTCAGCACCACCGCGATGGCTGGCGATGGCTGGGTGAACGTTAGCACCATTCGCCTCGCTGGCGGTGAGCCCCTGTCAGTGACATGGACCGATCTGGATTCCTGGAGCCTGTCGCTGCCAGTGACGAATGGCGCGAACGTGTTCAATCTGGAAGCCCGCGATCTTCAGGGCAATGTGGTCGGCACGGACAGCATCACCGTCACGGGCACCGGCGGCGTGGTGCCCGCGTCCTCCGCGAACATCATTCTCACGGAGTTGAACTACCATCCTGCCGTCGCCGGTGAAGAGTTCATCGAACTCCTCAACACCTCCGCCTTCACTGTGAATCTCTCCGGCTGCACATTCACTGCCGGCATTGCCTACACCTTCCCCGGCGGCACCCAGGTCGCTCCCGCCGCAAGGATTCTCATCGTGGAAAACCGCACGGCATTCCAGGCCCGCTATCCAGCAGTCACCGGCCTCGCTCCCAACAGCTACACGCCGTCGAATCTCAGCAACGGCGGCGAATCCCTCACGCTGCGCGCCGCCGATGGCCTGAGCGACATCTTCGACGTCACCTACAGCGACAGTATCGCCTCCACCGACGGCCCCGGCCGCAGCCTCGTCCGCATCGTCGGCTGCACGGGGAATCCTCCCGGCTATACATGGCGCGAGAGTATGACCAGCGGCGGTAATCCCGGCAGCACCGATGCTCTGATCTTCACCGGTGACCCGCTGGCCGATCTGGATCGCGACGACCACAGCGCCCTCGTGGAATACGCCTTCGGCACCAGCGACACCGTGTGGAATCCCGGCACTGATTTCCTCACGCCCAATGGCACCGCCGCGCCGCTCGCGGCCACCGTCCTGACCAATGCCGACTGTGCTCTCGCGGAACTCCAAAGCTCCGGCGACCTCACTAACTGGATCGCTGGCACCAGCCCCTCCCGGCGTTACTGGCGCTGGAAGGTCACGCTGCGCTGAGCGTTCTGAGAGGGTGCCTCGAGATCCCCTGGAGTTCCCGGAGACGTCACCGGTGCTGGGTGCCGGGGATCTCCGCCGGTGGCGGCCTCCGTTGAAATCCGCAGCAACTCCCTCTCCGGGCATCGTCCGCATCCTAACTCTACTTTTTTGGAAACCTCCAGTCCTGTTCGGTGAAATGACAAAGTAGAGCTAAGCCGTCAGAAGCGCCAGACCCAGCAGGTGTTGCAGGCCGGAGGTGACATTCTCCCGGGCCATTTCCAGTCGTTTTTCATGCCCGGCACACTGCTCGATGAGCACCGGTGAGGCGGCGAGTGCCTCCACGAGTGCGGCTTGGTCGCGCGTGCCGTCGAGCAGGGAAATGAGCAGGCGCCCGGCGGCATCGCCAATGGTCACATTGCCGTGGAGCATGGTCACCACGGAGTTTCCGTGCTGAAGCATTCTTCTCGCGAGCGGGCTGGCGACAGGGCGCTCAGACAGTTTGGCGGCGAATGATTCCTTGTCGGGCCAGGCGTGGATCAATCCGGAGGTGAACGCCTCCCAGAGGACTTTATCAAGGAGATCCTCCACCGCTTCGCGAGGGCCGCCGGTTTCCTTTTCAACTGCATCAGCGAGGCTGGAGAAATCCCAGCGTCCCGGCCACCGGGCGCCAATCGTTGTCAGGGCCGCGCGCGCCACCGGATGAGGACTGCGCAGGCGTGCGCCAGCGGGGCAACTCCACTCGTCGGTGCTCCCCGGTGTGGCGGTAATCATGCCGGCGATCCAAAACTCCCGCAGGCTGCGGGGTGCCGGTTGCCGCTCAAGGGTTACTTCTGCCTGGCACAGCAGCGATTGACGGAAGCGGCGGCAGCGGAGGAAGTCGAGATATTGCTCGCGCATTACCACGTTGTCCATCTGCGCGAGCAATTCGCGGACCTCCGGGGCGAGACGGCTGAATTGAGTGGAGGGATAGTCCGTATCAGTCAGATACTGGAGTCCGCGGGCCTCCGCCCGGGCCACGAATTCGTGGAGGTAAAATGCCTGATTGATCGCCGCAAGGTCGTCGTGAAACAAGTGAGAGGGATCGTACCCCTGCACCCGGGCCACTTCGGCTTTGAGCAGCCGGGCATGTTCATCCGTGCCGGTCATACCCTGTTCCATGAAGCCGAGAAAGGCTTTGGCCTGCTGCAACTTCGTCCGGGCATCCGGCGCACGGTTTACGTGAAAGAGCATCATGTCACGGATCATGCCGCGAATGTGACTGCCGGGATACGCGTTGTAGCTGACGAACGCGATGCCCTGCGGTGTCAGGATGCGGCGCACCAGTTCCAGCATTCGTTCGCGGACGGCTTCCGGCACCCATGAATAAAATCCGTGCACGATGATATAGTCGAATCGCTCTGTGGATTCCGGGAATTCCATGAGGTCCAGATGCCGCAGCTCCAGGTTGGTGAGTGCAAAGTCCTTCGCCCGGGCCTGGCCCGCGGTGATGCTGGTTTCCGCGAGATCGAATCCGAAGAAGCGGCTCTGCGGAAACTGCGATGCCATCGGCACAAGGTTGCCGCCGTCACCGCAGCCGATTTCGAGCACGCGGCAGTTCGCGGGGCGGGCCGGCGTCATGCCGTGCAGCCGTCCCATCACATACAGGTGCTCCGGATGCGTTTGCTCGTAGGTATGGCAGGGGTAGCGGACTTCATCGTAGTCGGTCATGGCGCATCCTGGCAGCATCACGCGCGATGGCAACGCGGTGCTCACTGTTTCAGAATCCGTTCCGCCACGCGCATTCCGTCCACGGCCGCAGAGATGATGCCGCCGGCATAGCCTGCGCCTTCACCGGCAGGGAAAAGGCCCGGCGTACTGATGCTCTCGCAGGTCCCGTCGTCCCGCGTGATGCGCAGCGGCGAAGAACTGCGCGTCTCCACGCCGACGAGTACGCCGTCAGGCATGGCAAAGCCGCGCAACTGCCGGTCAATCGCGGGGATGGCTTCCTTCAGCGTGGCGACGACATACGGCGGCAGGCACTCCCGCAGGTCGGCTGGCGTGACGCCTGGCTCGTAGGATGACGCGACGCTCCCCATTTCCCGGGTGGCGCGTCCCGCAAGGAAGTCCCCGATCGTTTGCACCGGCGCGCGGTAATCACCGCCGCCGACTGCAAACGCGCGCTGCTCCCACATCTTCTGAAACGCGATGCCTGCG
>JANNVM010000657.1:0-2121 GCA_031414455.1 Verrucomicrobiota bacterium | reverse complement strand
GGAAGTCGTAGCGCTGCACTTCCGCACCGGTGTTCGGGTCGGTAATGTGGATGCTATAGAGCGCGTCAGACGAGAAAGCTTCGTACATCACGCCATCGCCGGGTTCGGAGAAGGGATGGAAAAGCACTTCCACAACGAGGGCGCGCTCACCGGTGGGGCGCTGACGAATGAACGCATAGACGTCGGTGAGGTTGGCCTGGGGATCAAGCTTGATGAGCGGGGCATCGCTATGGCTGGAGGCGGGCGCGGTGCCGGTGGCGGTGAAGAGACCGGCGGCGGCGAGTGCGCTGGTGGTGAGACGGTTGACTTTAGCTTTGTAGTTCATGTTATTTGGATTTCAGGTTGTGTTTGTTTGGGTTAGACAGGAGTAACGGGACAGCGGCGGCGGCGGATGAGCACGCTGGCCGCAGCCATGCCGGTGAGCAGGGCACCAGTGGGCTCAGGAACCGGAGCCACGGTCTGTCCGGTGAATTCATTGCCGCCCGCGTCGTAGGCGAGAAAATCGGCCGGACCGGGGCCGTAAATACTGGTGAAGGAAAACGTCCCCACCGTAGAACCCGGCGCGAAGGTTTCCGGCGTCAGGATGCTGCCATCCTCAATCAAATTGGCCCAGCCCTGGATGGCGTCGAAGGTTAGCGAAAAGCCGCCCGGAGCTGAGATACTGGAGACGCCGAGGGGCGAAAAGGCCCGCAGGGACACAATGACGAGATCCTCAGTGAGTCCCGTATTCATCCCCGAGTAGGAGTAGGTGTAGGTATTCGCGGGGACGTTAAACGTGGAGTTGCCTGTGATGGTGGCGGCGGCGCGGACTTCACCGCTGCACACCATGCAGGCTAAGGAGACGGCCGTGACCAGCCAGCCGGATGCCCCCCGAAGTTTCTTTCTTTGCGTTGAATGTTTCATTTCGATTTGGTTTTGGTTTGCAATGCGCCGGGCTACTGACCCCGCGCGGAAGGATGTCCTTCTGGCGTCTCAACCCCGCTGCCGCCGGGCTGGATGCAGCCCCCGTAAATTTTTTCATGCCCTCAAAGCAGCGGAAATCGTTGACACGGGTGCCGGGTGCCGCGCATTTTCCGGACATGTCTTTCTTTGCTGTTCGCCACCCGCGTTCCTCCATCGCTTTCCTGGCACTAGCCTTGAGTAACCTCACCGCGCTTGGCAACGGCGTGAACCGCAATGGTTCCGGCGCGCGAAGCATGGGGCTCTCCGGAGCGGTGGTGGCAAGGCCGGGCGATCCCCTCGGGGCGATGAGCGCGAATCCCGCGGGGCTGACCGGGGAATCAAAGATCGCCCTGAGCATCGGGGCGGTGGGCATTTATGCGGACGCGGAATTCACCAACGCCGTGAACGGCACAGTAAGCCTGGCGGAACCATGGGGCGTCTTCCCGGAACTGGCGCTGGCGGTGCCGCTGGACGACAGTACGGTCACGCTGGGCTTCTCCGTTATCCCCGAAGTCGCGAGGCTGTCGGAATGGCGCTACACGGACGCACCGGGCGGACTGGACGGGAACACCAGCTACGGCACGCGAAAGCACAGCGCGGAACTCGTGAGTATCAGGGCCGCGGCGGGGTTTGGTGTGAAGCTCAGCGACCGGTGGTCCATTGGCGGCAGCCTGGGGATGTCCCATCAGGACATTAGCTTGAACGCGCCGTTTATTTTTCAGAGCTTTGCGCCCCTGCGCGGCATCAAGACGCCGCTGGATCTCGACACTTCCGACCGCAGTGCATGGAATGGCGACCTCGGCCTGCTCTTCCGCGCCAACGACCGCCTGACCATTGGATTGAACTACCGCACGGAAACCGAGATCAGCAGCACCGGTTCGGCGAGCGGTAATGCGGATGTTCAGTTGGCCAATCTGGGCCTCGGCGCGGCGCGGCCTGACTTTTACTACGATGCCCGGGTGGAGACCGCCCTGCCTCGCACTCTCGCGCTTGGGGCGCACTGGCAGGCCAGCGATCGTGTGAACCTCTCCGCTCAGGTGGACTGGGTGAACTGGAGCAGTTCCTTCGACACGCTCACCGTTCACCTTTCCAACGGCAACAACGCCGATCTCAACGGCCTCGCCGGCGGCGACAGCCTGACTGACCGCATCCCGCTCGATTGGGATGATACGTTCGTCT
>JANNVM010000656.1:0-4568 GCA_031414455.1 Verrucomicrobiota bacterium | reverse complement strand
GCCTTTCGACTCCAGGAGGCGCGCCGCGTTGAGGAGCCAGTTCTCGCCCAGTTCGTAACCAGCCCCGGTCTTGCGCGCGAGGTCCACATAAGCCTTTCCATAAAGGCCCTGCTTCTCCACGGCACCGGCGTCGTCTATCATGCGCTTCACCGTCGCCTTGTCGGGCCCGTCAAGCCGGCCCACCAGAAACATCGGCGTCAGCGCCACCTTCGCGAACTCCACGTTCTTGTTGCAGTAGGGATTGGGGATAAAACCGTCTATCGGCTTCTCCAGCACGCCGAGCACCGCGAGTTCGGAGTCCACACAGGCCGCATTCTGCCGTCCGGGCTGGGCGGAAATCTCTTTACCTGTTTTGGGATCTGTTCCGTGCGAGGATTCAACGATTCGGAGAGGCACCCCCCGGATGACGGCGAGAATTCGCATCGTCGTCTTCACTGCTACGAGGCCGTCCTTTGGCACCCGGGCAGTCTCCCACCATTTCCGGGCGTCAAACACCGCGCGCAGCGGCGTCTCGATCTCCTTTTCAAATACAGCGCGGGAGATGGTGTCCTCCGCCGGACACTTGAGGCCAACGAGATTTCCCTGGGGGATGCCGCGCTGCTTCGCGTAATAGGCCGCCAGTTCGGCCGAGGCCGGATCGTTCGCATTAAAGACCACCACGGTGGCCGGACGGTAGTCAAAATCGTTGGTGCCCTGACCCCGCAGAGCGGACGGAAGGAGCGTGATGAGAAGAGCGGCGAGTCGTTTCACTTGGCGCGAGTATAACCGTTTCCCTTCAGGGTGCCAGCGCTGGTTGCAACCGTGCCTTGCCCCGCCGGAATGGTGCTCCCGTCAGGAATCGAACCTGATTTTTCTGGCAGGAAAGAGGCGGCTTGATTCAAATACAAAACCTTGAAAATCAATCGCTTATCAAATACTGTCACCCGGCGGACGGGTTCTCGGATTATGCACTGAAATGCAGCGAAATAACGCTGAAATGAACCGAAATTTGCCGGGGTTATCGCCGGGGTTATCGCCGGGGTAATAATCGTCTGGCGATCCTCGGGGACTATGCCGCCTGCCGGAACCCGCGCAAGCGCTCGGGAACTATTGGTGCGAGATCGCCCCAGCAAATCGCCAAACAGGCGGAGGTGAAGGTGGCGGAGGCTAAAGACCTGTGGTGTGGGTGGTTCTGGTTTGCGGGGCACGGACGCGCCGGCTTTAAACCCGGCGAAGGTGATGAAGACCGTCCAGCCGCCGGGGCACTGCGGATTCCAGCACTCACAGTGGCCGTCATCGAAGGCGTTGCTGGTCGGAATGAGAGCGCGAAGGTCGTCCTGCTGGAGAATGAAGCGCATGGTTAGCGGTGGCGTTCGTAGTGCAGCACGCCGGCTGCGGTGAGTTTCCAATAGTCAGAGCTGCCGATGCCATCCGGCTCGGTGTCCACGAGCCCGGCGTCGTTGAGAAACGTGATTTCCGTCCCCACGGCCGCCGGCTCTGCGCCGCAATCCTGACGCACCGCCCGTTGCAGGAACGGCGTGCCCACGCGGATCGCCCGCGTGCCGTAGAGCGTCGCCAGCAGGGCATGGCGGATGGCTTCCTCCGCGGTCATTGTTTGTGCCCTCCGTTTCCTTCGAGCCGGCCGAGTTCCCGGTCGTGCTGCCGCAGTGCGGCGCCGCACCCAACCCGCTCCCGCCGCGCTTCTCAAAACGCCCGGCACACAGGGCACACGAGAAGGGTCACGGCTGCTCAGGCTCGCGCCTCGCCTCCGCTGAGCCTCTTACTGTGCGAGCGGATTGCCACGCCGAAGCAAAAAGCCAACGAGCACACTCCATATAAGGGGGCTGAAGGAACTAAGGACGGCGGCCATCACAATTTGCGAAGTATAATCACTCGCTGATACTGGAAACAGAGCGAGGAAAGCAAGGCTGGGAAAATTGACGATTCGTGCTGCCCCGATGAGGATCGGGTAGCCCGGATACCTCATGTCGAGGAAAAACAACAAGGCGTTGAGGGCGATCAAAACCAGAAAAGTGATGATGGCCAATTTCCAACTGAATCGTTTCATCCGATGATTGTGGGCTGCGGTCAACGTTCAAGGTGAGGCACGGAGCGAAGCGGAGTCGCCTCCACTGCCTCGTTCGCTTCGTGAGATGCACTTGATCATCATTACCACGAATCCATTCCCAGTCGGGCCACGATATAGTCCAAGTCCTTCAAGAATGCGACAGGCCAATGCGGACAAAGCCCATGCCTCGCCTGCGGTGGCTGGTGTTTTCTCGACGATAAGGTCTTCGACGCCGTTCTGCTGCCCGTATTCTCTAAGTGCGTTTGTGTCCCGCGTTAAGGGTCCCAGCAAAGATGGGTTTGCCCAGCCCCACATCCATGTTTCGGATAAATCGGAAAATGACCCAAGTATGGTGACCGAACAAATGAGTCTCGGAACGCCGCCGTTGGAAAACACCAACCCGCCCACCTCCTGATCGATATCCCATCGCTCGAAACTCCCGAGCCCAAACTCTTCAGACAGCTTCTGATTCCTGGCTTCGACCTCGGCCACGCAATCATTTAGCAGCTTGTTATAGGCGTCGTCGCAAGAGGGAGTGATCTCCTCAGCGATCTTCTTCCCGAAAAGTTTCTCAAAGAATCCCATTTTTGGTAAAGCGAACGATTAAGGTGTGGCGCGGAGCGAAGCGGAGTTGCCTCCACTGCGTTGGCCTAGTTGGTTCGTGGATAGGCAATCTCCTGGAAAAGTTCGTTCTCAATGTCGTCAAGATCTGTGTCCGGGTTCAAGGACGCAATCAAGCCCCTGGTGATCGGGGCCAAGGCGAAAACCTGGTGAACTACTTCAACAGGAACACTAGCCTCGTAGTAGTGGGAAGCAAAATCTGCGTAGTCCTGCGGTGAGCCCGCAAGCAGAGAGAGCAATTCTGGCTCTCCGCCGTCGAGGTCCGAGAACTCCGTGAGTGACCTCGCCCAAACCCAATCGTTCTGAGCGGGCAAGCGAAACGCTGCAAAGCTGGTAGCGTCCCAACGAAAAGCTGGCTCATGTGCAAACTCAGCCAGCTCAGGCGGGAATACCTTCTGTAAAGCGGTCGAGAGTTCGTCACCACCCCCGGCATAAGCTGGCGACTCGTGTCCAAGTCCCTTCAACGCGGCCCAGCCGTCGGTGTGGAATACAATCCACCACTCGTCACCACAGCCGTCCCGCATGCTGGCCATCTGCTCGAAATCTGACCAAGTGCTGTTGAAGGAGTAGTATCGTCCATCCCACTCAGGCGACATGATCAAATCCAATGCTGCGAGTGCCTTGGTGCGTTGAATCAGGTCCGGGACACTTGGCAGGATGGTCATCAGGAGAGGCTATCGATGTCTGACCGAACGATCAAGCGCTGGAAGCCTCCGGGCGGGGCAGCGCGGGGAACGCAGGGTGAGGGTTGTAGCTACGGGGAGTCATCGGACGATGGAGAGGAGCCCGGCCGCTTGCCAGCCGCGCCCGGTGCGGCGGTTTCTGCGCCGCCCAACCACTGGAACCGCGTGCCGCCTGGTTCTGCAGCCGGGCCGACGGGACAGAACCCGGCCTTGTCCAGAACTCGCACCGAGGCGGGGTTTGCCCACTCCGTCCCGGCTACGATCCGGACCACCCCTGGCTGCGTGAGCGCCCACCGAACCAGGCCGCCGACCAGCTCGGTCGCATACCCCCGCCCCTGGAATTGGGGGAGGACGGAGTAGCCGATTTCGGCTGTCCCGTCCTGCGGCGGCCCCTTGAACCCGCCACCCGCCACCAGGACCGGCGCCGCCGCGCCATCGCCCGCGGCCAGGGCATACCAACCGAACCAGCCAACCCGATCCGGTGCCGCTTCCAACCAGCTCAGGAACAGCGGCAATGCGTCGGCGGCAGTTTCCGGGGGCCAGTTGTCGGGCACGGACGCCCCCAGCAGCCGGGCAAACTCGCCGCGATCGCCGATTTCTGCGCGGGCCAAGGCGACCGTGGCGGATACCAGCGTCAATCGGGCTGTCACGATCATGATAGTCACGCTCTCTGGTCCTCCTCCGCCGGACGACTCAACTCTGGCAACCCCGCCCGGGGGCCGGCGTGGAGAGCACGGAGAGGGTTTGAGTCAAGGTGAGCATGGATCAGGGAGAGGGAGGGCGGGGGTTGCCAGCAGTGTTTTGTCGCCCTTGGTTGGCGATGGCGGCTATCGATCAAAGACGGCATGGCCCTTGTTGGTGATGGACTTCGTCACACCCATTTTGTCCGCAACCCATCGAAATGCGTCAGCATACTTTCTGGTGCCGCGCTTGTCTGGATCGTATCCGTTAGGACACCAACGGCTGGCCATGTGGTGGCAGGAAGGTTTCGACACCTCAAGCGTCCAACTGTCGCCATCAAGCCCCGCATGCGGGTCCCTCATTCCCATCTTCTCGTAACCAGTGGTCGCGAGAAGCTTCTCAAACGCGGTCAAATCCTCTTGGGTCAATCGCATCTGCTTTGTCTCAGCCAGTGTGTCAGCGGTCACTCAAAGTGCACCACCTGTGGTCACTTCAAAGTGCACCACCCTTTTGGGACAAAACCAGCTCTGAGGAGC
>JANNVM010000655.1:0-2569 GCA_031414455.1 Verrucomicrobiota bacterium | reverse complement strand
CGTTCCTTGTCATGGCCACGCAAAACCCGCTGGAGCAGGAGGGCACCTATCCGCTGCCGGAGGCGCAGTTGGACCGCTTCCTCATGAAGATCGTGGTGGACTATCCTACGGAAGTTGAGGAAATGCGCGTGCTGGAACTCGCCGCCCTCACCACCGATGCGCCGCTGCCGGCGCCGGTCGTGACATTGGACGCGATCCACAATTCGCGCAGTGTCGCGGGCAGTTTGTATCTCGACGAGCGGGTGAAGCATTACATTGTCAGGCTCGTCCACGCGACGCGGAGGCCGGATGACTTCGGCGTGCGCATCGGGCCCTTCATCAAAGTGGGCGCGTCGCCGCGGGCGACCATTGGACTGGCGCTGGCGTCGCGTGCGCTCGCCTTCCTCGAAGGTCGCGCCTATGTGACGCCGAATGACGTGAAATCCGTGGCGATGGATGTGCTGCGGCACCGCGTGGCGGTCACTTACGAAGCCGAGGCGGAAGGCATGACCAGCGAGACGCTCATCACGCGAATTCTCAACGAACTGCCGGTCCCGTAGAGGGGGCTTCCAGCCCCCCATTCATCAGCAAAAAATCACTGTGGGCTGGAGGCCCATTCCACACTCCCCCATGAAACCCCAGCCATCAGCCGATGCCGAAACCGAAGCCCGGGCTACGGAGATCCTCGCGCGCGTCCGCCGCATGGAGGTGCGCACCTCGAGGCTGGTGGATGACACGATGGCCGGCCGCTACGCGAGTGTTTTCAAAGGCCGCGGCATGGACTTTGACCGCGTGCGCAATTACATGCCCGGCGATGATGTCAGGACCATTGACTGGAATGTCACCGCGCGCACCGGCGATCCTTATGTGAAGCTTTTCACGGAGGAGCGGGAGTTGACGATTCTTCTGATGATAGATGTCAGTGCGTCATCGGATTTCGGCTCGGTAGCTGACAGCAAACGGGAGCTGGCGGCCGAAGCGGCCGGTGTGCTGGCGGCGTCGGCGATTCGTAATCGTGACAAGGTCGGCCTCGTGCTCTTCAGTGACGGCGTGGAGCTCTACATTCCCCCGGCCAAGGGCCGCACGCATATCCTGCGGCTCATCCGCGAGGCGCTGTTCTTTCAGCCGGAGAAGCGGGGGACCGACATCGGGGCGGCGCTGGATTTTGCGAACCGGGTGATCAGCCGGCGCGCCGTCGTGTTTCTCGTAAGCGACTTCCATCCTGGCGCGCCGTTCGCGGAGAAACTCGCCGCCATGCGGAAGAAACTGCGCATCACCAGCCGGCACCACGATGTTATTGCCGTGTCTGTCACCGATCCGCGCGAGGAGGAAATTCCGGATGTCGGACGCATCTGTGTGGAGGATTCGGAAACCGGCGTCGTCGTGCAACTCGACACCGGAAAGAAGAAAGTGCGCGACGCCTACCGCGACCAGTCCCGCGAGCGCCGCGCGAAAACCGCGGCGACGATCCGTTCCACGGGCATTGACCTCCTTGAGTTCACCAACGGCACCAACTGGCTGCCGGAGCTGGTGAGCTTCTTTCGCAACCGCCGCCAGCGCATCGGATGAAACGAATCGTGGCCGGAATTCTCTATCTTCTCTGCCTTGCTGCGTCCGCGGAGGAGCCGGACGACGACATCCGCGGGCCGCGCCCGGCGGTGGAAATCCCGGTGCCGGAGGCGTTTTCGATAACACCCTTGCTGATTGTTGCCGGTGTGTTCGCCGCCGCGGCGCTGCTTTTCCTGTGGTGGCGCAAGCAGCGCGGCAGACGCCGCGAAACCGCGCCGCTGGAACGTGCGATGCGCGATCTCTCGGATGTGGACCGCGAGCGCAACACTCTGGAAGCCGGGTTGCTGGCTGATCAAGCCGCGGGAGTGGTGCGTCGCTTCATTGCCGAGCGCTTTGGCATCGCGGCACCGCAGCGGACGACGGAGGAATTCCTTCGCTCACTCACAGGAGACGCCTCGCCGCTGACAACCCATGCCGGGCTGCTGCGCGGGTTTCTCCAATCGTGCGACATGGCGAAGTTCGCCGGTGCTTCATTCGATGCCGCGGAACGCCACACCCTGCTGGAATCGGGCTTTCGTTTTGTCCGCGCCGCCGGCGTGGAATGAGTCACGGAGCCGTCACGCGCACGCGGAGGAGGGGCCGGAGTTCTGCGCTCAAGGGTGCGTTGATGCGGTAGGACACGCGTTCGGTGCCGTCGCCGGTGGGGACGGCGGAGACTTCGGTGAGGCTGGCGGCGGCGGACGTCCAGGCGGTGGCGTTCGTTGACCATTCGACATCGAAGCCGATGGCGGGGTCGCCGAGGCGGCGGCGGAATTCTACGGTGCGGTGCGCGACAGGGCCGGCCATGGTGGTGCCGAATGCGGGCTGCACGGCGGCTGGATTGCCTCCGGCGAGGTCCACCCCGAAGGCGTAGGTGAGGAGGTTGTTGACGGAAGCGCCAGGCATGGTGGCGAGGGGATCGGTTTGGCCGCGGGCGGCCATCCAGGCGTCGAAGAGGTTGTCGGCGGTGCCTGGCGAACCGTTGGGGGCGGCGCTGGCGTAGTAGTCGGCGCCGTTGCTGGTATTGCCGGATCCGGGGTCT
>JANNVM010000654.1:0-14407 GCA_031414455.1 Verrucomicrobiota bacterium | reverse complement strand
TCCAGTTCCAGCGGGCCTGACAAGTCGGATGCGGCGAGCCACCAGTGGGTGGCGCCTTCCGCTTCGCCGCCGGGCGCAACGAGCGCGGGTTCCAGACCGGGGGCGATGAACGGGGCGGCGGGTTTGGCGCTGCCAATCCAGAGTTGTGCGGCGGGCGGTGCCAGGGCGAGCGGAATGGAGCCGGCGTTCTTCGCCCGGACGGTGACCGTCAGGTGGAGGTGATCGCCGGAACGTTCGGCGGCAACGGCGCGGATGGTGAACGTGGAACGAATCAATCCGCCAGACCCGGCGGCTGGCTCCCGGCGGCAGGCGGACACGGCGGCGATCAGAATCACGCTAACAGTAAGCATTTTCATGGCAGCCTTTTCATCCTTCAGCATTCATCCTTCAACCTTTGCTCCTCACTCCCACTCGATGCTGGCGGGCGGCTTGGTGCTGATGTCGTAGAGCACGCGGTTGATGCCTTTGACGCCGTTCAGAATCGCGTTGGAAACCTGGCCGAGGAAGTCCCACGGGAGTTTGGCCCAGTCGGCGGTCATGGCGTCCTCGCTGGTGACGGCGCGGAGGCTGATGGCGAATTCGTAGCTGCGCTCGTCGCCTTTTACGCCCACGGTTTTCACCGGAATGAGCGTGGCGCAGGCCTGCCAGACTTTGTGATAGAGTCCGGACGATTTCAGCATCCCCATCCAGATGTGATCGGCGTCGCGGATGATGCGGAGTTTCTCTTCCGTCACTTCGCCAGGGCAGCGCACGGCGAGGCCGGGGCCGGGGAACGGATGGCGGCTGAGGATTTCGTCAGGGATGTTCATGGTCCGGCCGAGCGCGCGGACTTCGTCTTTGAAGAGTTCGCTGAGCGGCTCCAGCACGCGGCCCTCTTTGGCGAGGTCCATGATGCGCTCCACGCGGTTGTGGTGCGTCTTGATTTTGCTGGCGATGCTCCCGCTGGTGGCACTTTCGATCACGTCAGGATACAACGTGCCCTGGGCGAGCATTTCCACATTGTGGGCGGCCTCCCAGAAGACATCAATGAAGAGATTGCCGATGATCTGACGCTTCTTCTCGGGATCCGTCTCACCGGCGAGAGCCGCGAGAAAACGATCCGCGGCGTAAACAGTCTGGATGTTGACACCGAGCGTGGCGAACTGCGCCTCGACCTCTTCCGCCTCGTGCTTCCGCAGCAGTCCGGTATCCACAAAAATGGCGCGGTGCGGCACCTTCGCTTCCTTGAGAAGCACGGCGAGCACGGTGCTGTCCACCCCGCCGCTGACGCCGCACACGACCTCAAGGCCGTGCGTGCGCTCGCGGATCATGGTGATGAGTTCCTGTTTAAAACTCTCGATGCGGAAAGGCTCGGCGGCGGGCGCCAACTTGAGGAAATTGGCGAGGATCTTCATGCCCTCATGGGAGTGGCTGACCTCCGGGTGAAACTGGATGCCGAACCACTGCGGCGCGAATTGCAGCGCCACGGGCACCCCGTCCTGATTCGTGGCGGCAATCGTCGCACCGGGCGGCGGCTGCTTCACGGTGTCGCTGTGACTCATCCAGATTTGGGAATCCGGGGAAAGCCCGCCAAACAGCGTCTCCACGCCGCACGGCAGCAAGCGGGCCGGACCATACTCCCGCGTGTTTCCAGGAGCGACGAATCCGCCGAGGCGCTTGCTCAGCAACTGCATGCCATAACAAATGCCCAGCACCGGGACGTTGAGGGCGCGGAGGTGATCGAGATCGATGTCCGGCGCATCCGCCTCCGAGACACTGCGCGGTCCGCCGGACAGAATGACGGCGGCAGGCGATCCGGAAGCGGCGAGTTCCGACGGCTGATAGAGTTTGGAAAAGAATCCCAGCTCGCGAATGCGGCGGACGATGAGCTGGGTGTACTGCGAGCCGAAGTCGATGACGGCGATGTGATTGCGAACCATGTGACGTCATAGCGGGTGCCTCCGGCGTTTCCACTGGGAAAATCAACCCCGGCAGCGCTGCGCCTGGCGTGGATGCCGTCACATCAGTGGCCGAATGCTGATGACACGAAAAAACCGGCGGGCTCCGGCGGGGATGGCAAAGGTTTTCTCGGTCACTTCGCCGGCATCCGGCGCGAAGATGCCAGGAGTGACGGTGGTCCATGTGCCGTCAAGGCTGGTGGAGTATTCGATCCGATAGAGCCGCACGGGTGCCGTGGTGAACCGCAGGGTGACGCTGGCACCGCTGGAGGCGAGCGCCTGGCTGACGAGTTGGAGCCAGGCACCGGCATCATGCGGCGCGGTGGCCGCACGGTATTCGTCGAGGTCGCTGGCGGGATCATTGTCGGCGTTCGTCGTGGCGTTGGCGGCGGTTAGGTTGCCGAAGTGCAGCATTTCCCAGGCGTCGCCGAGGCCGTCGTTGTCGCTGTCGCTGATGTGGATGGTGGTGGTGCGCAGGTCCGACTGGCCGGGATCGAGCTTGATCCAGCCGGCATTGGCGGACCAGGCGTGGCCGTGGAATTGGCCGGTGAGCAGATCAATGCGCGGCTGGCCGCGGGTTTGCTCGAAGTTGATCCAGCCGACATTCGGCGACCATGCGTAGCCGGTGAGTTGGCCGCCGGCGGCGAGGTTCACGCCGTAGCTGGCGGCGCTGGTGTTGGCGTAGGGCAGCGTCTGATTGTCGCCAAAGTAGAGCCAGCCGAAATTGGCGGACCAGGCGCGACCGGAGAGCGTGGTTTCATTCACTACGAGTCCATCGGCGGGCGACGGACGGAAGTTGATCCAGCCGAAGTTCGCGCCGTAGGCATGGCGGTCGGTCGGGCTGATGGTGGACTGCGCCGGCGCGGCGAGCGTGCTCAGGGCGAGCAGGAGGAGGATGGGTTTCATGGCGCGCTTAGTGAACGATGTTGGCGGAGGGATTGGTGTTGGTATTGAGCTGCGCGGGCGTGGTGATGGTGGGCGCGATGAAGTTGGTGGAGCCGCCGTTGTTCTGCACGAGCACTCCACCGGCGGCGAGGCACGCGGCGGTGTTGTTCCGCACGAGAGAATTGGTGACGCCGGGGGAAATTTGGATGGCCTGAGCGGGCACGAGCAGAGCCATGAGGCTGCAACCTTCCACAGTGTTGCCGGTGCCGCTGCTCAGCCGCACGCCCACATTGCCACCGCTGATGTTGGCACGGATGGTATTGCCGGAACCGGTGACATCAATGACGCCGCCGCTCACGGTGCCGGTGGCGGCGACGCTGATGCCGACGTGGACAGTGCAGTTGTCGGCCTCCACACGCAGCACGGTCGGAGCGCTAGTGGTGCCGGTGAGTGCGTTGCAGGGAATGTTTTCGTTGTTCGTAAGGCCTGGCGCCGACGGCAGGGTAACGAGGGCGCTGGAGAAAGTGCAGTTGTGCGCGGAGATTCTCCCGTCGCCGCCATAGGTGGTCCCGATAATGCCCTGGGAAGCCCCAAAACTGAACGAGTTGGACACAACCGGAGCCGTGACGTTGTTCAGTTGCACATCCAGGCCAGTGACTTCGGTGAAGCCGCTGGTGTTCGAAAGGATCGGCCCGGTAAAGGTGGCGTCGGAGATGCGCAGGCTCATGTTGTCCATCCTGGCGTCCTGCCCCGCCGAAAAGGCGCTGGTCTGCGTGGACCCGCCCATGACCGATGAAATCAGGATGTCCGTGAACCGGCAGCGATCGCCAGCCTGGATGATCTTGGGAATGCCCGCATGGCTGGTCCTGATCGTGACGCGCTCCAGCGTGGAACCGCTGCCCATTTGGATCGGGATGCCAGTGACGCTCGAGATCACGACGTCTTTGAGTTCAAGGCTCGCGCCGGTATTCACACCCGCGCCGCCGCCGCGGATTTGGAGATCGTGCAACGCGATCGTGCCCCCGGTGGAAGACGGACTCAGGAGGGCGCCACCCGCAAAGTTGCTGATGGTACCGTTCCCCATCTTGAACTGCCAAAGGTCGTCCGTCGTCGTGAAGGATACGCCGGAAGCCGTCGCGCCCGCGTTCGAGCCATCGATGGTGGAGCCCTTCATGTCCACCTCCACCACGCCCGGCAGGAGCAGTGCCACGAGGATGCCGTGGTGCCCCGCGGGCGGCTTGACGTTGCCAGTGAGCATGTAGGAGCCGGGCTTCGTGATCTTGAAGACGCAGGTCGCATCGCCCGGCGCGCTGGTTTGGTTCAGCGGGATGCGCGGCTCGATTTCATCCAGCGATCGCATGGTCGGCCCTGGAGGCCCGGGCGGCGTGAGGAATCCCTGGCCGAGGGCGATGGAAGTGAGGGCGAGCAGGAGGATGGCGGGTTTCATAGTCGTGATGAGTTGGAGTTTGTTTTTGAAGAGAGCGCCTCTTCACGACTACCGATACAAGGACCGCCGGCGGAGGTTGCAGCGCGGGCGCAGATTTTTTCTCCGGCTCTGCAACCTCTCCGGACGGACCTTGTATCAGCGGGTGAACCAACTCCCATCCTATGTCTGCCATCTTCCAACGCTTTTTCATTCGCCTCTTCGCGGTCTCGATGTTTCCGGGCTCGTTCCTTGAGGCGGCGGATTCGTCGTCGGGGAAGACTCCGCAGCCCGCCACGTCGAATGATGTGCCGGCGGGCATCGCCAGGCCGGACTGGCAAGGTATCCGCGAGGCGTATGAGGCGGGACGGCACGCGGTCGTTGCGGTGGAGGACGGGCACGAGGCGCGGAATCCCGGCCAGCAGTGGTGCACAGAGTTCGATGGTCGCGGCTTTACTGCGCAACCGGACGCGGGGGGCTGGCATTGGGGCCTGGAATTGAAGAGCTTTGGCTTTGCCGGGAATGAGCAGGCGGTCACTGGCAAGCCGGCCGTTCTGGCGCAGGGAACGCGCCTGACTTATGCGTGGGGCACGGCGCTGGAGGAGTGGTTCGTGAATGACCGGCGCGGGCTGGAACATGGGTTCACGGTGAACGCCCGGCCGAGCAAGGATGGTCAGGACTCGAAGGACGGAAAGGACGCCGCGGCGGCATCCGCTTTTGAGTCCCTTCTGTCCTTTACTCTGGCAGTGCGCGGCAATCTCCGCCCGGCGGTTTCCGCCGAAGCCGTGCAGTTCCAGGATGAGGCCGGCGCCACCGTGCTGACCTACACCGGCCTGAAGGTCTGGGACGCCGATGGCAAGACGCTGCCCTCACACTTCGCGGCGGTGGAGGCTGGCGTGCGCATCGTGGTGGACGAGCGCGGGGCGCGTTACCCCATCACGGTGGACCCCATCGCGCAGCAGGCTTATTTGAAGGCCCCGGATCAGACGCACATTGGCTTTATCGGTGATTCGTTCGGCGACTCCGTGGCGGTGTCAGGCGATACGGTTGTGGTCGGGTCGGGTGCTGAGGACGGCAGCGGCACCGGAGTGAATCCGCCTTCCGATGCGTTGCTGAACCATGCCGGGGCCGCCTACGTTTTCGTGCGCAGCGGAGTGAACTGGAGCCAGCAGGCTTATTTGAAGGCGTCGAATTCCGGAAGCGATGATTACTTTGGAACCCATGTGGCCATCGCGGGTGAAACGGTGGTCGTCGGGGCGGATTATGAAGACGGCAGCGGTATCGGAGCGAATCCGCCGTCCGACGAACTGGCGACGGATGCCGGGGCCGCCTACGTCTTCATGCGCAACGGGGTGATCTGGCGGCAGCAGGCTTATCTCAAAGCCTCGAATACAGGCGTCGATGACGAATTTGGCGCCGTCGTGGCTGTATCCGGCGAGACCGTGATCGTTGGATCGCGTGCAGAGGATGGGAGCGGCACCGGAGTGAATCCGGTGTCCGATGAGTTGATTGTGAATGCCGGAGCAGCCTATGTTTTCGCCGGCTTTGTCCTGACGGACTTCGGCGATGCGCCGGTGAGCTATGGCCCGGTCTCGCACACGTTTTCCGGCGATCCCGGGTTCGTGCTCGGCAGCTCGGTGGATGAGGAATCCACGCAGCCGTTCAGCGTGGATGCCCTGGGCGATGACTCGGCTGGCGCGGATGACGAGAACGGCGTGACGGCCACTGTGGGAGGCGGGATTATTCCGTGGCAGCGCGGCGCGTGGACACAGCTCCGGGTGGAAGTGCAACTCCCGTCCGGCGTGACGGAGGCAAAGCTTGATGCGTGGATTGACTGGGACTTCACCGGCACGTTCATTCCCGCTCTGGAACAGGCGTTGAATGACTATCCGGTCGTTGAGGGGATAAATCTCATCCCGCTCCAGGTGCCGCTGACGGCAGTGCCGGGCCTGACATTTGCGCGCTACCGGCTGACGCGCGATGGCGTGGCCTCGCAGAATGGCGCAGCCTTCAGCGGGGAGGTGGAGGACTACCGGATCACCATCGTGGACCCATCGCCGGCCACAGGAGTACAGGCGTATCAGCGCGATGGTCAGGTGTGGGTCACATGGGACTATGCGCCGGCGAGCGCGCCGCAGGTGTATGAGGTTTATCGTTCGACGAATGCGGGGTGGAATAACGTTAGCCAGGGCACGCTGGTGGCGCAGCTATTCCAAGCGGACTACTCGGCGGGGCAGCTCACCAAAGAACTGGCGCTGGCGTTCGGCGGCGCGGGGAATGTGAACTTCACCATCCCGCATCCGAACGTGGCGAATCCGCCGGTCACTCTCGCAGGCACGAAAGGCCTCTGCGTCTCCACGGTGAGGGCGAATGGCAACTTCTCATGGGCGGTGGTGCCGCGCGGCGCGACGGCCATCGCGGCGGGGAACAAGACGCCGCTCGTGGCGCAGGTCTTCAATGCCGCCAGCCCGCCAAAGCCGCACCTGCAGCAGAACGGCGCGGTCAGCGGCTATCCGGTGACGTTCTATTCTCTGTGGGCTGACGGCGGCAATGCGGGCGATGCGCCGCGGCCTGACTTTCCATTCATGGCGAACCGGAACCGCAATGCGCATGCCTCGCTCTTTTTCGTGATGGAGCCGCCCGGCGGCGTGCCTCCCGGTCCGGTGCCCGCGGCGGTGGCGCTGCACAGCGGCGATGACAGCGCGGCGATGTGGCTGCCGGGCCAGCAGGGGTTTGCCAGCGTGGGCCTTGCGCCGGTGGATGGTTTCGTGATTTGCATGGAGGACAAGCTGGTGAGCCTCGTGAATGCCATCGGCGACCCGTCGAACACGAGCTGGCTGGGCTACGTGGCGGAGTTCGATGCGCTGGCGAATGTGCGCGCGTTTTTCGGCGCTCCCGAACAGCCGAATCCGCTCCCGCCCAACGGCGCGCCCGTCCGCACCTACACGCTCGACCGGCTGGACTGGACGCTCGACTGGCTGCTCGCGAACCGCCCGATTGATCCATCGCGCGTGAGCGTCTTCGGCCACAGCGGCGGTGCGAAGGGCGCGCTGCTGTGGTCACACGCGCGGCCCGCGCGCTTCGCGTCGGCCTGTCTTTACGGCCCCGGCCTCGGTGACTTCACACGCAACGTCGTCCTCCGCGCGCGCCACGGCTCGCCGGACCAGAATCTCAACACCACGCTCACCAATCGCAGCGGCGGTGCAGTCCCGCTGCGCGATACCGTCTATCTCACGCGCAGCCTCTCGCCGCAGCGCGACACTCCGCCCACGCGCATTTACATAGGCCAGCTCGAGGAAAACTGGGCCGTGGATGCCAACGCGGACTTTCTCGGCGACGTCATTGCAGACGCGAAGGCAGCGGACAGCGCAGGCAATGGCACCGCCTTTCACTGGGACCAGCGTCATCATGGCGTGAACGAATGGACGCTCGCCGCCGTGTCCGCGCTGGATCCTGCCTGCACGTTTACGCCGGCGGACTTCTGGGTGCCGGATTTTGCCGGCCGGGCGCGCCGCGACGATGCGGCGTATCAAAGCCGCTATCGCTCAAATCAGTCGTATCCCGCGTTTTCCAATCTCCTCACTTACGCCAATCACGGTGACATCGGCACCATCAACTACGGCGGCGTGCCCTTCGTGCCCAATGCGCCGTGGACCGGCCCTGCCGATCCCTGCCGCCCGAAGTTCCCCGCGCACACCGGCGACCGCCGCGGCACATGGGGCGGCTGGTTCGACTGGATCAACAACGGCACCACATCCTCGATCACCGACACGCCTACACAGTGGGGCTGCACCATCTTCCTCGCCGGCAGCACCGGGCCGGACGGTCAGGCGCACAGCCCCACGGAAGCCAGTCCCCACGCGACACTGATGACGGATGTGGCCATCCGCCGGCCGCAGCAGTTCCTGCCCGCTCCTGCCACCAGCCTCACATGGCTGAGCATGGACGAAACGACGCGCGCCGTGCAGCAGTCCGGGACCGCCGGGTTCGATCCCGACAGCGTGGTGCGCGTGAATGGCGTGAACGTACCGCGCGATCCGGCGCGGCTGCGGCTCATGGTCGCGGCGGTGCTCGACTTTGGCGATGCGCCGTCGTGTTATCCCGTCACCACCACGCAGAACGGCGCGCGGCACATCGAGATGCCTGGATTCCGCCTCGGGGCGGCGATCACGCAGGAGAACGACGGCATCGCCAGCCCAGCCGCAGGGGCCGATGGCCCCAGCGATGACGGCGTGATGCTGCCGCCGGCCTTCACCGCCGGATTCAGCGGGAACATCGGCATCAACGCCAGCGCGCCGGGCAAAGTGGATGCCTGGATTGACTGGAATGCCGACGGCGACTGGACCGACAGCGGCGAGCAAATCCTCACCAGCCACAGCGTCGTCGCCGGCGCGCAGATCGCCGGCATGTTCGCTCCTGCCGATGCCGCGGAAGGCCAGACCTATGCGCGCTTTCGTCTCAGCAAATCCGGCGGCCTCACGCCCGCGGGCGCGGCCGCAGACGGCGAAGTGGAAGACTACCTGGTGCATGTCATCGCCTCGCCCGTCGGCGATCCCGCGCCCGTGGAGAGCACGAATCCCGCCGACCTTCTCCGCTACACCACCAACCTCGCCGGCGACCCCGTCTTCCAATGGTTGGGCCGCCCCGGCGAAATGGCAACGCTGGAAATGAGCACCGACCTCGTGCTCTGGCGGCCATGGTTTCCTGTCGGCGCGCCCGCCGTCACCGGCCCCGTGGAATTCCCCGTGCCTGTCCTCGCAGGCCCGCGCGCTTACTTCCGCCTCATCCGCACGCCGCTGGGCACCAACTCCGCCATTCCCTGCGTGCCGGGACTGCACCTGCGCATGGCCTTCACCCACGCCGGACTGGGCCGCACCTACTCTTTATATATCCCGCCGCAGCATCCCGTCAGCGCCTGCCCGCTGGCGCTCATCCTCCACGGCGGTGGTCAAAGCGGCCCGAGCTTCATCGGCCAGCGGAATGGCGAACTCTCCGCCGCCGCCGACACGCGCGCCATGATCCTCTGCTTCCCCGACGCCACCGCGCACGACGCCAGCGGCACCTCGTGGTTCAAACACGACGAAGTCCCCGGCCAGCCTTACCTCGACGACCAGGCCTTTCTCGATGCCCTCGTCACGCATCTCCTCGCCGTGTTGAATGTGGACACGCATCGTCTCTATGCCGCCGGCTTTTCCAGCGGCGGGCAAATGACGCACTACCTCGGCGGGCGCAGCACCACCAACTTCGCCGCCTTCGCCGCGTGCGCTACCAGCGCCGGCTCCAACGTCGTCGGCCTGCCTGGCATCACCATCGCACCCGTGCCCTCCGCGCCGAAAGCGATGCTCATCATCAACCTGCGCGACGACACCTCGTTCCCGTTCTTCGGTTCGCCGGACAAACTGCCGGCCATAGACTCCGTGAACCACTGGGCGCTCGCCAACGGCTGCCCGCCGCCGCCCGCGCCCACGAACACCACCACCGTCGGCGCCATCCCGCACCGCATCACCACCGGCAACTACCTCTGCCCGCTCGCGCCCGTGCGCTTCGTCAGCATCGAAAGCGGCGGCCACATCTGGCCCGACGCCGCGGACGCGGTGGGCTACAATGCCAACCTCGCCGTGCTCGACTGGATGATGACGTTCGCCACTCCGTAACCTCCGGCTTCCAGGATCCGGGAAGATAGCCGCTCGGGTTGGGGCGTTATCCGGAGCAGATAGTTTTGTCCGCATATTACGCAGATTGATGCGGAATATGAACGGAGAGAAGCAGGCCACGGTTGTCTCCCCGGCTGTCTAAAATTCTGGCGCACCTGCTTTTAGGCAATCTGTGGACCTGACACTGCCGCGGAACTCATTTCCCCGTCTCCAGCACGCAGCGGAATCCGATGTCCGACGCGCGCCGGCGCGGGCCGCGGGAGGAATCCGTGCTGGCATCCTCCGTCCACTCGGTGGCCAGCGTGGACCATGAGCCGCCGACGGGTGCCGTCTCCGGCTCGGCGGCTTCGCTGTTCTCCGGCGCGGGCAGCAGCACCCATTCGGCGACGTTGCCGGCGAGGTGATAGAAGCCGTGCGCGTTCGGCGGCAGCGCGTGGGCGGGCGCCGTGCGGGGAAAGTCGTCGGCGTCACCGGTGGGGCGCGGGCGCGGCCAGTCAGCATCGCGGGCCTCGGGTCCGGCGAAATTTCCGGTCACGGGCGGCACGGGTCCGCCTGCGGTGAGTCCCGCGGCGCTGCGCCATTCGTCGCGCGTGGGCAGACGATAGGACTGATCCCCGGCGATGCGTCCTTCGTGGCGTTCCCGGATGGTGAGCCACGCGCAGAAGAACTGCGCGTGCGAGGCAAAAATGCCGACGGCGGGATGCTCCGGCGTCACCGGGAATCCAGGCTGAAGGAAGCCCGCCCCCTCCGTGCTCTTCCAGCCGCGCGGCGATAGTGTTGGCATGGAAGTGCGCCCGCGCCGATCGCTGGAGGAGATGCCCTGACGCCACTCCGGCAGCATGCCGCTCTCGTCGCTGACATAGCTGGAGTAGTCGGCGATACTCGTCTCAAGCATCGCCATGATTACGCCGGGATGGCCCGGCACTGGCAGGAACGCCATGCCCAGACTGTTCTGCCAGGGAGCGTCGCGCGTGGCGGCGGAGGGCGCGGGAAATGAAGGACGCTGCAGCGCAGGCGGACGCAGCGCCAGCCATGCGCCGCCGGCTCCTGCGGCCAGCAGCAGCGCGGCGGCGATGCCCATGCGGCGGCGAATACGCCATGAACTGCGGCGTTGTTCCTTGGCCCAGAGCTTCTCTACAGCCTCACGCAATTCCCGCACCGTTGCCGTGCGCACGGCGGCATCGTCCTTCAACGCGGACGAGAGCACACCATCCCATTCGCGCCGCAGTCCGCAGCGTTGCGAGAGCGGTGTGAAGGAACCCATCGGCACGCTGCCGGTGAGCATTTCGTAGAGCAGCACGCCGAGCGCATACACATCCGAGCGCTCATCCGCCGACGCCGCATTTCGCAGAGCTTCCGGCGCGAGATAATACGGCGTGCCGAGACCATCGCCTGCGGAAGTGCGTGCGCCGGTGCTGGCCATGTCGCGCGCGAGTCCGAAGTCCGCCACCTTCACGGCACCGTCGGCGGCCACGAGGATGTTAGCCGGTTTCAAATCGCGATGCACCACGCCGTGAGCGTGAGCGTGCTCCACCGCCGCGCAGACTTTGCCGAAAATCTCCAGCGCGCGGGCCGGTGCGAGGCGTGAAGCGCGCAGCAGCCGGCGCAGATCGGAGCCGTCCACAAACTCCGTCGCCATGTAGAGCCGGCCATCGCCCGCGGTGCCGGCATCGAGCAGGCGTAGAATGTTAGGATGCTCCAGCGAGCCGAGAATTTCCGCCTCTGTCTCAAACCGTTCCTCCGCGCCCGGCTGCGCGAGCGCGGCGGCGTTGGGCAGTTTCACCACGAGCAGCGCAGCATCGTCGCGGCGCTGTGCGAGCCACAGTTCGCCCATGCCGCCGATGCTCAGCAGGCGGAGCACTTCGCAGCCGGGGATGTCAGGAAATGGCAGCGGTGCCGGAGCCGCCGCGCGCGGCGCGATGTTTCCCGCAAGGTCCGCCGCAGTGCAGCGCAGGCACAATTCACCCGGGCCGCAGGTCGCGCCGCAGCGGGGGCAGGAATCATGCGGCGGAGACATGGGACATCACATGGAGCAGGTGGCGCAGTTCGTCTTCGAGATCGTCCGGCTGCACGAGCGTGGACGCGACTTCCTCCCGCAGCATCTCGCCGAAACGGCGGCGCAGGCGGTGGAGGTCCAGCTTGATTTGAGGTTCGGACACACCGGCGGATACCGCGACAGCGGCCAAAGGTTGCAGACCATTTCCACCCGGCAGTCCCGGGCGCAGGAGATCGAAGAGCGCCGCCTTCCCCCGCCCGTCATAAGTTGCCCGCAGCCGCGCAAACACCGCCGCCAGGACCGCTGCCGCCCATTCGCGGTCGTAGAGCGCACCCGCCTCGTCCGGCTCGGCGGGCACGTCGCCGGCGCTCTCCATGCCCACGATTTCCAGCCCGCCGCCGCGCTTTAGACGCCCCGCGCGCTGCCACGTATTCACAAAGAAATGCCGCAGTGACTGCTTCAAATACGAACGCAGCCGCCCTTTGTCAGGATCCAAACGCGCGACATTGTCCGGCGTCGCCCATTTGGCGAAGAATTCCTGGGTCATGTCCTCCGCATCATGCTCGCCCGCACCGAGGAAGCGGAGGAACTTTCGCGCCGGCTGCCAATAACGCTCACATATCTCCGACATCGCCGCCCGCGCCTTCTCCGGCTCCCCCGCGACTGCGGCTGCAGCCACCCGGCTCCACGCGGTCGGCGGGAACAGGCCGCCGGCTTCGGCAGTGGAATGAAGGCTGTCGCTGGGCATCGGATAACGGTGCTTATAGCGGGGCGGTAGCATTTGAGAACGAAAAACACCGCCGGCCCGTCATTCACTTCCGGCAACGAAACGACAGGGAACCCGCGCGCTAAAGCTCCGGCACAAACCGCTTGCATCGCCATGGGCGGGTGCTTCTCTCCGCTTACCAGAGGCGGGAAACCGGACTCTGGTTTTTAGTCCACAGGACAATGCTCGGATGGCGGAATTGGTAGACGCGTACGTTTGAGGGGCGTATGGAGTAATCTGTGGGGGTTCGAGTCCCCCTCCGAGCACCACTTTTTGGGAAACGAAAAAGTCAGAATGAAGAAACGGGGAGAGGTGGTTGAGAGTTGATTGAGGACGGCAGAGAGTTGCCCCATGAACCGCCGCCGTTTTGTTTTCGTTTCCGCCGCGATGATGCCCGCGCCTGTGCGCGGGGAGAAGGCCGCGTCAGCGGGGCTGACGGCTCTGTTTGAAGAAATTCGCCAAAAGCATGGCGTGCCCGCACTCACGGGCGGGCTCATTTCCGTGAAGGGCTTGGAGGAAAGCGCGGCGACGGGCCTGCGCAAAGCCGGAGGCAGCACGCCGGTCACCAATGCCGATCTCTGGCATCTTGGCTCCATGACCAAAGCGATGACAGCGACACTGCTCGGCACGTTCGTGGCGCAGGGTCGGCTGAAATGGGACGCCACGCTTGGCAGGTTGATGCCGGACCTGCTGGAGCGGGCCACTCCTGAAGCGAAGGCCATCACCGTGCGGCATCTGCTCACTCACCGCTCCGGGTTGCCGGCGAACCGCGAGCATTGGGGCGCACTGCCGGCCGCAGGGAACCGCGCCGATATTGTCAGGCGGGAATGCGCCAAAAAGCTGCTGTCGGAACCGGGGAGCACCTGCCTTTATTCAAATCTCGGCTATATGACCGCCGGCGTCATTGCCGAACGGCTGGGCGGGAGAATTTGGGAGCAGGTCATCATCGCCCGGCTCTTCAATCCGCTGGGTATGAAAGTTGGCTTCGGCGGCACCGGAACAGAGGGAAAGGAGGACCAGCCATGGCCACACACCGCTGACGGCCGGCCGATGCCTAACAACGGGCCGGCGGTGGACAATCCCGCGTCGCTCGGCCCAGCCGGCACCTGTCACGCGGCGCTGGCCGAATATGCGAAATTCATCGCCGACCACCTCCGCGGCGCCGCGGGAAAAGAAGCGCTGCTGCCTCCGGGAATTTACCGGGAGCTGCACACGCCGCCGGAAGCCACGGACTACGCCTGCGGCTGGAGGGTCACGGAACGCGACTGGGCCGGCGGCACTGCTCTAACGCATAACGGCACCAACACCATGAACTATGCCGTCGTCTGGATGGCACCGAAGAAAGGCTTCGCCGTCGTGGCGGCCTGCAATCAGGGCGGCGATAAAGCCGCGGCGGCCTGCGATGAGGTCTGCTCGCTGCTCATCAGCCGGCGCGGAGCAAAGTAGTCAGGGACTTCAGTCGGTGACGGGCAAACCGGCGGGCTGAAGCCCTGACTACTTTGCTCCGCGGCGCGCCAGCCAGCGGGACATCAGCTCATCAAGGATCACGCCGCCGAGCACGAAGAGTCCGATGACAACTTCCTTCCACATGTCGTCCACCACAAAGAGCACGCCCTGTTTGATCTCCGCGACCATGAGGCTGCCGAGGAAGATGGCGGCGATGCGGCATTCTCCGCCACGCAGGCTGCAGCCGCCAAGCACCGCGCCGGCGATGGCCCAGAGTTCATAGAAACTTCCAAATGTGGA
>JANNVM010000653.1:0-7114 GCA_031414455.1 Verrucomicrobiota bacterium | reverse complement strand
TTTGCCGGCATCGGAATCCGCTGCGGCGTGCTGTAGGCCTTGTAGCTCGCATCTGTCCAGTTTCGCTGGTCTTCGATTTCAAACACGTCGCCCTCGAACTGCGCGATCAAGTGCAAGCCGCCGCCAGCGGAAAAACGGAGTCCCCTGAAATCGTGCAGCCCGCGCACCGGCTGCATCGGGTCCACCCGTTCAGGAAACTTCACATCTGCGCGGTCGCCGCTGACGTACTCCACCCCGCACGTCCCGCCCGCCAGCGCCATGGGCAGAAGCAGGCAGAGGCCGATGCGATTCTTGAACATTTCCCGGCGCGCTTCGCCTTCGAAAACATACCGCAGCGTGCCGTCCGGTTCACCGGTGATCCCGGCGCTCCAGACAAAATCCACCTCCTCCGAAACATGCTCCGACGTGAATGATACCCGGAACCCCTGCTCCGACTGCTCCACCTGGAGGTCGCGCATCACGCCAGGCACCGTGTTCCAAAACCGGTCGCGTACGGCACCGTAAACCCGCCGCACGATTTGATTTCCAGCGAGATAAATGCCGCGCAGTTGCCCTTCCTCGAGCCCCGCGGCGAGCGGACCGGCGGTGAGCCACTGGGGAGAGGACGGCGTATCGCCGGTGCCGTGGAGGAGAATGTTTTGGGAAAGTTCCAGCGCCATAGAGCCGCCGCTGATACCCGCGCCCCGCTCCGGCGCAATGGTGAGCCGCGCCCGTTTGCCGCTGCTGGTGGCCCGATTTCCGTCCACGGAGGCTGAAGCAATGGGCACGCCTTTCTGTTTGCAATGGTCCGTCCTCACTTTCACCGTCGCCCACCCTGATCCCCTCACTCATGGAAAAATACGAATGGCTGGTCTTCACCTGCCGTGCCTGCCGCAGAGTCATCAAACTCGCGCCAGCCATGGCGGGAAAGCATGTCATTTGCCCGCACTGCCGCACGAAGATCACGGTGCCGAAGGACGCGCCGGTTATCGAGGAAGCTCCGGCGCAGAGCCATATTCCTTCCGCGCGAACCGATGAGGGACCGGTATCCCAGCTGCGCGGCCCTGGAAAAGAGGACTGGGAGAGGAGCCGGCGCCCCACCGGCGGCGATCTTGAATTTCGCGAGCGCCTCCACGCCACCTCCGCACCGGAGATGCAGCCCGATCCCGACAAGGCCATGAGGCGCGTCAACATGCGCCGGCGCAAACACGACAGCATTCACAAGGATTTTGATGACCCTGAGGATTCGCTCCGCCGTAAACGTCACCGCAAATCGAAGAACAAAGGCGCGGCGTTTAACCAAACGTTCGTGCGCGGACTTGTTACCGCGGTGATTTTGTTCGCCATCGCCGCCGCATGGCTGGGCTGGAAAGCCTATGAAAACAACAAGGCAGCCCGTTCCGCGAAAGCCGGCGAGGGAGCGAAAGCCGCACAGGAGGCGAAAGCCGCGCTGAATCCCGCCGGAGGGGCGATCCTCGAGACCCGCACTTATTCCGACTACGGACCGGCCCTTGTGACTGCCGTGCGCAAATTTGTGTCGGCCCCCACCATTGAAGAGATGCTTCCCCTCGTCCGCGACCGCGAGCGGGTGGAGCCAAAGATCCGGGCCTACTACACTGCGGAACGCCCGTGGAAGCCCATCGAAGTGAATAACAAGTTTGAACCTTCAGAAATGTTCGCCGTGGACGGTGACTTCATCGTTCTCCAGCTCGTTTTGGCCAACTACGCGGAAATGCCGGTCAGCTTCGAGCGCAAGGGCGAGACCTTTTTCGCGGACTGGGAGAGTTTCACCGGTTATGGCGAAATGTCGTGGGACGAACTCCAGGAGAAACGTCCTGGACAACCCGTACTCATGCGGGTGGTCATCGAGAAGAGCATCAACACCGATTACTGGAACGAGGCCTTCACCGACCACACGACCCATAACTGCTATCTGCTGCGTGACCTCAAGAACGATCACCGTATTTCAGGCTACACGCGCAAGGACTCTGCGCCGGACGTTCAACTCCGGCGATGGCTCAAGCCACTGCCCCAACCCGCCTCGCTCTGCCGCGCCCTCGCCGTCGTGAGCCTGCGTTACCCGGTAAACAGCAAAGGCGCCCATCAGGTGGAGATCGTCGAGTTCCTCGAAAACGGCTGGGTCTTCCGGCCGGACAATTGAGCGCAGTCAATTTTCCCGGCTGACACGGCAGCATCCGCGGATTCACTCGCCGGCACGGCACTGTGTCTGCTTTGCCTGCGCTTCACCCCGTTACTTCTCTCACAACATGTCATCACTCTGGAACCGCTACTGCCAATACCTCGTCCGCTACGAAGACCTCGGCATCTCGCTCGATGTCAGCCGCATGAACTTCAAGCCGGGCTTCCTCACCGCCATGCAGCCGATGGTGAAGCTGGCCTTTGCCGATATGAAGAAGGTGGAAGCCGGAAAGAAAGAGAACGCCGACGAAGGCCGCATGGTCGGCCACTACTGGCTGCGCCATGCCGCGCTCGCACCCGCCAAACTACAGGCCGGCATCAAGGCGGACATAGCCGATGCCAAAAAGTTCGCCGCCGCCGTGCATCGCGGCGCGGTGAAGCCTCCGCGCGCGAAAAAATTCACCCGCCTGCTCATCATTGGCATCGGCGGATCCGCGCTCGGCCCGCAGCTCGTCGCGGACGCGCTCGTGGACAACTGGAGCGCTCCCCTGCGCACGCACTTCTTCGACAACACCGACCCCAACGGCATGGCCCGCGTGCTGTCGGAAATCGGCACTGACCTCGCCAGCACCCTCACCGTCGTCATTTCCAAAAGCGGTGGCACGGCTGAGACGCGGAATGGCATGCTGGAAACCAAGGCTGCCTACGAAACCCTTAAGCTCGACTTTTCCAAACACGCCGTCGCCGTCACCGGCACCAAGGCCAACGGCATCGAAAGCAAACTCGAGAAATACGCCACGGATAACCAGTGGATGAAGATCTTCCCGATGACCGACTGGGTCGGCGGACGCACGTCCATCATGAGCACCGTCGGTCTCGTTCCCGCCGCCCTGCAGGGAGTGAACATTGACAAGTTCCTTGCCGGCGCCGCAGCGATGGATGTGAAGACGCGTTCCCTGCCGGCCGCGCAAAACATTTCCATGATGCTCGCCCTCATGTGGCACCACGCCGGCAGCGGCAAAGGCGCGAAGGACATGGTGATTCTGCCTTACAAAGACCGGCTGGTTCTCCTCAGTAAATACCTCCAGCAACTCGTCATGGAATCCATCGGCAAGGAACTCGACCGCGACGGAAAAAAGGTGAATCAGGGCATCGCCGTTTACGGCAACAAAGGCTCCACCGATCAGCACGCCTACGTGCAGCAGCTCCGCGACGGCGTGAATAACTTTTTCGCCACGTTCATCGAAGTGCGTGAAGCCCAGGGCTCACCCGCTCCGCTCGAAGTCGAACCCGGTGTCACCAGCGCCGATTTTCTCCAGGGTTTCCTCCGCGGGACCCGCCGCGCACTTTCCGAAAACGGCCGCGAAAACATGACGATCAGCCTGCCCCGGATTGATGCCTTTACCCTCGGCGCGGTCATCGCGGCCTTCGAGCGCGCCGTGGGCTTCTACGCGTCCATGGTCAACATCAACGCTTATCACCAGCCAGGCGTGGAGGCCGGCAAGAAAGCCGCGGGCGATTTTCTCAAGCTCCTCGCTTCCGCCAAATCCGGCCTAACCAAAAAGCCCGGCGCCGCCGCGGAAATCGCCGCGGGGCTCAAGGCCGATGCCGAGGACATCCTCCATGCCCTGACACATCTGGCGGCCAACGGCGGAGCGAAACGAACCGCGGGTGCCACGCCGGCGGTAGACAAGTTCCGGCTGCCGTAGCGCGGAATTCCCGCATGCCCTCGCGCTGCGTTGAGAACTTGCCGGCAGCCGTTCAAGCGCTATACTGCCGGCCATGTCCGCTCTCCGTCAGCCCCGCGACATTCTCACCGCCGATGAATATCTGCGGCGCGAACGTTTGGCCTCTTTCAAAAGCGAATACGTCAACGGCCAGGTCTATGCGATGGCTGGCGGCACGCTGCGGCACGATCTCATCAGCGGCAACGTTTACCGCAAACTTGGCAATCAGTTGGAGCGCAAGCCCTGCATGGTTTTCGGATCCAATGCCAAGGTCCGCATAGATAAGGCCAATGTCTTTCGTTACCCGGATGTCTCAGGCCTCTGCGGCCCCATCGTCCATCACGACTCAGAGAAGGACGCCTACTGCAATCCGGCGCTCATCGTCGAAGTGCTCTCTCCCTCCACCGAAGCCCTCGACCGCGGGGAAAAGTTCAACCTCTACCGCCTGCTCGATTCGTTTGTGGAATATCTGCTCGTGCGTCAGGACCGCATGGAAGTGGAACTCGTCAGCCGTGAGTCCGTCCACCAGTGGACTTCCACCATCTACAACGAAGGCACCGACGCCGTCACGCTCCGCACGCTCGGATGCACCCTGACACTGGAGGACATCTACGAGAAAGTGGAATTTGGGGAATAAGACGGTCACCGGAAGCCGTGTGCTGGAAAATTAGCACTTTGATCTTGCCGATTGCCGGGATGCGTGCGATGGATGTCGCGCGAACATCACGCACCCCATGAAGACCTCCGCGTTCCTCTCCTGCCTGTTGGCGTTGCTTCTCACCAGTTGCAATGTCGTCACCGTAAAACAGCCGGCTGGTGACGGCGCGGTCGAACTGAAGCCGGAACTCTGGACGGCAAAATGGCGGGGAGCCGGCGGCGTCCGGTGCATCACACGAATCCTCGACCGGAAGAAGGGAATCGTTCAGGTACGGGCGATGCCTCCCGGAGAAAAGGAGGAGATCCACGAGTTGGTGATCCGTGAGTTGAGCGGACGAATGGTCGCCACACTGATGGATAGGGACGCCAAAGCCGCCGGCGAGTATGCGTTCGTTCGCATCGCGGTCAGCGAAGATCATCTCGCCTGGTTTATGCCGAACGAAATAACGATCAGGGAAGCCGTCGGGAAAGGCAGCATTCCGGGCATCGTCCGAAAGGGGGAGAAGAAAGAGAACCAGACAGGAGGAGCCCGGACACTTCTTGAGCGGTTCGGCGCCGCCGAGGCGGAAAAGTCGGGCGGAGTGCTCGCGTGTTTCGAGCCGGATCCCACCCTGGTATTGATCCGCGACGACAAACCGGCGTCCCCGGATCCAAAGCCGCGAAAGTAAGAGCGGCGCCAGGGTTTCTCTGTACTTGCCAGCGTGCTCGCCTCACTGTTTCATGCGGACATGACTATTACATTTCATGGTGCCGCCGGCACCACCACCGGCTCGCAGCATCTCATTGAAATCAACGGTCGCCGCGTCCTCCTGGACTGCGGCCTCTACCAGGGGCACCGCGAGGAGGCCTACGACCGCAACAAAACCTTTCCGTTCGAGGCTGCGAAGGTGGACTGCGTCGTCCTCAGTCATGCGCACATTGATCACGCCGGCAACCTCCCCAATCTCTCGCGCCAGGGATTCCGCGGAAACATTTTCTCCACTCCGGCAACCCGCGACCTTTGCCAGATCATGCTCGCTGACTCCGCGCGCATCCAGATGAGCGATATCGAGTACGTGAACCGGAAACGCACCCGCAAAGGACTGAAGCCGTTCCATCCGCTCTACGACGAACGCGACGCCGAACGCTGCCTCCGGCAGTTTGTCACGGTGGATTACCACCGCCCCATGATTGTCGCAGAGGGTGTCACGGTCACGTTTATTGACGCCGGCCACATTCTCGGTGCCGCTCAGGTGATCCTGGATCTCCACGACCAGTCCACCGGCGAAAAGAGACGACTCCTTTTCTCCGGTGATGTGGGCCGGGGAAACAACGACCTCCTGCGCGATCCTGAAATCGCGGAGAACGTGGACGCCGTCATCATGGAAAGCACCTACGGCGGCCGGGAGCATGAGGAGGAAACCGGCGCCCGCGACAAAATCTGCAGTGTTCTCAACAACGCGTTGAAGAACAAAGGCCGGGTCATCATTCCCGCCTTCGCCGTCGAGCGTACTCAGCAGATCCTTGTCGTGCTGCACGACCTTTTCGTGCAGGACCGCATCCCCGACGTGCCCGTCTATGTGGACAGCCCGCTCGCCGTCAGCGCCACGGAAATCTTCCGGCTCCATCCCGAGTGCTTCAATGAGGAGATCTACGAAGCCCTCTTCGAGAAGAGCAATCCATTCGGATTCGAGGGCCTCCATCTTGTGAGGAAAGCCAAAGACAGCATGGCGCTCAATGATCTCGAGGGACCGTTCATCACCATCGCCGCCAGCGGCATGTGTGAGGCCGGACGCGTCGTGCATCACCTCCACAACCACATTGGAGATCCGAATACCACCGTCCTCTTCGTCGGCTACTGCGCGGAAAACACTCTCGGCTGGAAACTCCGCAACGGCGACAAAGAGGTCAACATCTTCGGCGAACCCCACAGGGTGCGCGCCCGCATCGAAATGCTCGACAGCTTTTCCGGCCATGCCGATCACAGCGAACTCCTCGACTGGTTCGAACGCATCACCGGCCCCAAAAAACAAGTCTGGCTCGTCCACGGCGAAATCGAACGCAGCGCCATTCTCTGCGAAGCCATGTCGCAAAAGTATCCCGGCCGCAGCATCACCGCCGCCCGCCTCGGGCAGTCGGTGACGATTTCATAGCTCCCGGGACCGCGGGATTGCATCCCGCCCCGCCAATCGAGCCTCTCCAATCGAGCTTGGTTGGCGAAGCGGCTTTCAAAGCCGCGGTCCCAGGCTCCCGGATACCCGGACCTTGCTCAACGCCCGCCAGCGGTAGCGTCCGGCATGATCCGCCGCCTGCTCTTCCTCCTGTTCCCTTTCGCCGCTTTGGCAGATGAGGCGCCGTCCTATCTGGAACAACTCGTCACCACCGCCGAACAGTCATTCGCCAAAGAAGTGCCTGACAAGGCCGCGTGGCTCGCCAACCGCGACCGCTACCGCCGCGAGTTGAAGGAAATGCTCGGACTCGATCCCGAGCCGGCGCGCGGAGACTTGAAGCCGGTCATCACCGGCACACTCCAGGGCGAGGGCATCGTGGTGGAGAAGCTGCACTTCCAGAGCCTGCCAGGACTTTATGTCACGGCCAACTTCTACCGGCCCGCGTCCGGCGGCGGAAAACTC
>JANNVM010000652.1:0-5881 GCA_031414455.1 Verrucomicrobiota bacterium | reverse complement strand
GGAGAACTATTACAAAGCTCAGGGCCTGTGGGGCATCCCGCAGAGCGGCGACATTGATTACTCCCAGGTGGTGGAGCTGGACCTCAGCACCGTGAAGCCAGGACTCGCCGGACCCAAGCGCCCGCAGGACCGCATTGATCTCGATGCGCTGAAGCCAAAATGGAATGAACTTCTCGCCAAGCCCGCTCCCGATGGCTACGGAAAAGCGAAATTCGCCGGTGCCGGTGAATCACTCGACGAAGTGCCGGACGCGTCCGATGGCTTGAGTTCACTCGCCGGAGTCGGTGCCGTGGTGGAGAACCCGCCGCACGAGGCCGGCTATCCTGCGTGGGATGTCGTGGTGGATTCCAAAGGCGGCATCACCGACACGATTTCGCACGGCAGCGTGCTCATCGCAGCAATCACGAGTTGCACCAACACTTCCAACCCGAGCGTGATGCTCGCCGCCGGCTTGCTGGCGCAGAAGGCGAACGCCCTCGGACTGAAAGTGAATCCGTCGGTGAAGACCAGCCTCGGGCCGGGCTCGAGGGTGGTGACCGATTACCTCACCAAAACCGGGCTCCAGGTGGAACTGGACAAACTCGGCTTCCAGACCGTCGGCTACGGCTGCACGACGTGCATCGGCAACAGCGGCCCGCTCGACGCCGGCATTGAGAATGTGGTGAAGGCCGAAGACATCGTCGCCGCGAGCGTCCTGTCCGGGAACCGGAACTTCGAGGCCCGCGTCCATCAAAACATCAAAGCGAACTTTCTCATGTCCCCGCCGCTCGTCGTGGCCTTCGCGATCGCCGGCACGGTGGACATTGACCTCACCACGGAGCCGCTCGGATTCGACAGCAACGACCAGCCGGTGATGCTCGCTGACATCTGGCCGACCAGCGAAGAAATTCACGCCGCCATGAGCAGTGCACTTTCGCCGGAAGTCTTCCAGAAGCTCTACGCTGACTTCGCCGGGCAGAATCCGAAGTGGAACGAAATCCCCGGCAGCGTCGGTCACGTTTATGAATGGGACAAGGATTCCACTTACATCCAGGAGCCGCCGTTCTTTGACAAATTCAGCACCGTGCCAGGCGAGATCACCGAGATCAAAGGCGCGCGTCCGCTCGGCATCTTTGGCGACAGCGTGACCACGGATCACATCAGCCCCGCCGGAAACATCAAGAAGGACAGCCCCGCCGGAGCGTTCCTCAGTGAGAACGGCGTGACTGCCGCAGACTTCAACAGCTACGGCAGCCGCCGCGGCAACGACCGCATCATGACCCGCGGCACGTTCGCCAATGTCCGCATCAAGAATCTGATGGTGCCAGGCAGCGAAGGCGGCGTGACGCGATTCTTCGACCCAAAACCTGAAACCAACGGTGTTGCCGAAGGCGGCGGCGGCTCCTGGGCTTCGCCGGCTCCGGTTTCCGCGTCGTCACCGGATGTGGTTTCCATTTACGATGCCGCTGTCAGCTATCTGAAAGCCGGCACGCCCACCGTCGTGATTGGCGGCGAAGACTACGGCATGGGCAGCAGCCGCGACTGGGCGGCGAAGGGCACCAACCTTCTCGGCGTGAAAGCCGTGATCACGAAGTCGTTCGAACGCATCCACCGCAGCAACCTCGTCGGCATGGGCGTCCTGCCCTGCAATTTCAAAGACAAAGCCGACTACGACAAAGTGAAGGATCTCGCCGATGCGACCTTCGATCTCCTCGGCGTCAGCAGCAGCATGAAGCCGCAGAGCGAAGCGACACTCCGCGTCCACAAAGCCGACGGCAGCACCTTCGACGTGCCCGTCATCGTGCGCATCGACACCCCCATCGAAATCGATTACTACCGCGCCGGCGGCATCCTGCCCTACGTGCTCGCGCAAATCCTGCGCGCGAACGTGGCGGCGTAACCGGCACAACCAGTAATCCACCGCCGCCGTGGAAACTGTGCTGCTGACCCTCCGCTGGGCAGTAGCCCTGTTCTTGTTTCTAATGGCGGTGCTGTTTCCGTTGGAGTTCTGGAAGCGTCGGGAGCGGGGAGGACAGGGGATAGCTGCCTTTGCCCTTGGCCTCGCGCTGGCAGGTATCGCCTCGACGCTGGGGTATGGAATGGTGATGTATAACTGGTCGCCTCTGTGGCTCGCTTTTCGCGGTGCCTGTGCGCTTGTCCTCCTTGCTATTGCCGCCGGTTTGATGATGACGGGGAGCAAAGACCCGGAGAGCAGCGTGCTGCGCCGCACACTTTTTCTCTGCCTCGGCGGCGTATTCGTGCCACCGGCAGTGAGCATCGTATTGCTGGATTGGCGGTGGCTGCTGCTGACTCCCGTGTTGGCCTTGCTCTGCGGTGTCATCATGATTGCCGGACGTGTTTTAAACAGGAAACGGCTCATCGAAGCGGTGCGCGAACTTGGGGTAAAGACGAGAGGTGAAAAGCTGACCCGGGAGGAAGCCGCTCATCGCCTTTCTCAGGGTGAAACGGTAGCTCTGGGCGCTGCTTTCGAGGAATTGCGGCGGGGCAAAGCCATGACGCCGCAGGAGGTGGAGTCTTTTGCGATCGAACAAAAAGAAGCCTTCGCCCGACTCGATGAACAGCAGCACGAACGCGAAGAACAATGCGCGCGTGCGCAGGCAGCCGAGGAAGCTGCTGCGGAGGCTCTGAGGCAGAAAATGCAGACGGGCGCAGCCTACGCCCGGTTTGTGATAATCTCGCTGGAGAGTGAAACAACCTTGAAGGGCGCCGACGGCGCTCAACTGGTGCTGCCTGTCGGTCCCGGCAAGTTATGGCTGAAAATGGTTCTGCCGCTCCCGGAAGAAGATTGCGACGGCTATCCAGCAGTGCAGACAGACCTGTGGATCGAGGGTGGGCCGCGCGTTCGGATTTCACACCGGTCCTTCGACCTCGTGGACCTGCGAGAGGTGCCGCAGGCTTCCTGGTGGAGGGCGAAGGACGAGGCTTGGCGCCGCTCGTTCTGCGAGAGTGTCCTGCTGGAACCCACCGAGTGCGCCGAGGACGAGAAGGCATGGATAGAGTTTCCCGTGGATGAAGAGACTCTCTCCTTTTACTCGCGATCCGGCGAGAAGACGATAACATTTGCCTGCCCGGCTCCCGGTGATGCCATCTGGTGCCGGGTCCACGGCCTGACTTACCTGGAGCAGGAGGAGGATGGAGACTGGGTCAAGGTAGAGCCGTTCTGCTTCCCGATCCCGATCGAACGATTCCTTGGACCCCAGGAGGAGTAGGTCAGTAATCGCAGTCACTGCCCGGCAGCCTCATGATTTACGTCAAGGCAGCGGGGCCTCGGTGCGCTGTTCACCGCTGCCATGCAGAGGCATCAGCGATGCCGCCAATGCCGCCGCGGGCGGCGATGCGCTGGAGGGCGGCAAGGCCGCGGCTGCGGCGAAAATCAGGAGATTCACTGGCGGGAACGGGTTCCATTTCCACCTTCACCCTGATGCTGAGATGCCGCTTGCGCGGGCAGGGTAGGTTTTCGGGGGGGGTGCCTGTGAAAGTCCTACGGGACGGGTTAATGGAAAGCGCCTGAGCCCAACCAAAGACTTCCTTGCCCCTTACCCCTGTTGTGGCATCCTCACCCGATGAGCACAACGATCACCTTAGACACCGATGGGCGGCTCCTGCTGCCCGCGGCTTGGCGTGACCAGCTTTCACTAAAAGGCGGTGCCAGGCTCAGAGCTGACTTTGCGGGCGGGAAGATCGAACTCACACCGGAGTCGGAGGAAGGCATCCGGTTGGTAAACAAGCGCGGCCTCATGGTCATCACCGGCATCAAAGGGCCGGTGGATGCCGTCGCCGCCATTGAGGCGGATCGCAGGGAGCGGGAGGATCGATCAGGCGACAAAGCTCTACACGCTCAATCTTCGCCATTTCCTCGCCTGCAGTCGTCCGGGCGATCCCGCAGTGTTGCTTCCGTAAGGCCACAACCATGAACCCGACAACAGCAGAACCCATCTGGCAGCGCCTAACCGAAAAGAAGGCCATGCTCGATGCGCTGCGCCCGTTGCGGGAAATCTCCATTCGCAGCCTGGTGTCGGCTCTGGATGTGGAACTGGTGTATTCATCGAACGCCATCGAAGGCAACACGCTGACACTGGCGGAAACCACCGTCGTGCTCGACTACGGAGTCACGATCGGGGGGAAGCCGCTCAAGGATCATCTGGAAGCCATCCATCTCGCCGCGGCATGGAGTCAGGTGAAGGCTCTGGCTGCGGAACAGCGCGCGCTTTCTGAAAGAGAACTTCTGGAACTGCACGCCCTCGTGCTGGGGCGCGATGATCCTGATGCGGGGCACTATCGCAGTGTGCCCGTGTCTATTCGCGGCGCGCGGCATGTGCCGCCGAATCCGGCAAGGGTGCCGGAACAAATGGCCGCATTGTTCTCCGCTGATCGTGCTTCGCTGCATTCCGTGGAGGCCGCGGCGCAAATGCACGGAGAGATCGTCACGGTGCATCCTTTCGTGGACGGCAATGGCCGCACCGCCCGGCTGGTGATGAACCTCCTGCTGCTGCGCGCCGGCTTTCCGCCCCTGCGCATCCAGCCGGAGGCTCGCCTGGAGTATTTCGCCGCTCTGGAGGCTTCGATTTTCGCAGCCCCGGAAGCCTTTCCTCTTTGGATCGCCGCGCGCGAGGAGGAGGAACTGGACTTCTGGCTGCGGTATCTCCAGCCGGAGACGTAATCTTCTCACGGCGCAGGAGTTCGCCGCAGTTTTCCCTTTCCACCGCTGCGCGCCGCCGCCACCAGTGGTGACGACCATGCTCTGCGACGTTTGCAAACAGAAGAAGGCCACCGTGTTTCTCACCCAGATCGTGAAGGGAGAGATGCAGAAGGTGAACCTGTGCGAAGGCTGCTCGAAGGAGAAGGGGGTCACTGATCCCACCGGATTCGCGCTCGCGGAGATGCTGCTCGGATTCGGGCATGGAGAGAAGATCGATACCGTGCCGCAGGAGAAAACGTGCGCGGCGTGCGGGATGCCGCACACGACCTTTCGCAAGACCGGGCGGCTCGGCTGCGCGAAGTGCTATACAGTTTTCGGCGAGGGCATGGACAATCTGCTCAAGGCCATGCACAAAGGCACGCGCCACATCGGCAAGGTTCCTGCCGGGCGCGCTGCTGCAAAACCCGCCCCGGCGGCACCGCTGCCGACAGTGCCGCCGGTGCCTGCGGTGCCAACCGTGGAGAAAAGCGTCACCGAAATGCGCGCCGCGCTTGAGGCCGCCATCGCCACCGAGCAGTTCGAGGAAGCGGCGCGTCTCCGCGATGAAATCCGCCGCCTCACGGAAACCGTCTAGCCCTTTCTGCCGCCATGATGAAATTTGCCACTCTCCTGCGCAAGCCGCCTGAATGGATGCTGCACGACGGACCGCACCGCGACATCGTTCTTACCAGCCGCGTCCGGCTCGCACGGAATCTGGAGGGTTCGTCGTTCCCCGGCTGGGCGCGGAAAGAGGACCGCGTGGCCCTCATGCAGCAGCTTCAGCCGCGGGTGGAAGCGCTGCCGGAAATGAAGGACTGCTTCAGTGAGGATCTCGGCAATCTCGACGCCATCCGCAAACAGGTGCTCGTCGAGAAGCATCTCATCTCCCGCGAACAGGCCGCCAAGGCCGGTGGCAGCGCCGCTGTCATCAACCGCGACCAGTCGATCTCCATCATGATCAACGAGGAGGATCACCTGCGCATGCAAAGCATCTGCAGCGGCCTTGATCTGCGCGCTGCCTTTGCCGCGCTCGACCGCGTGGATACCGAACTCGAACGCGCGGTGCCGTATGCCTACGATGATCGGTTCGGCTATCTCACGGCATGCCCGACCAATCTCGGCACCGGAATGCGCGCCAGCGCCATGCTCCACCTGCCGGGTCTCGTGCTCAGCGAGCAGGTGAATCAGGTCATCTCCGCGGTG
>JANNVM010000651.1:0-1965 GCA_031414455.1 Verrucomicrobiota bacterium | reverse complement strand
GCGCGGCCAGCCATGCCATTGGCGGGCCAGACGGCGGTGTGACCTGACAAATTGGACGCCGCCACGCGGAAGACCGCCTTGGCTCCGGCTGCCTGCCCGGGAATGGTGCCGGTCCAGACGCCATTGGCCTGCGCCATGGCTACGGTCTGCTCGGTGCCTTCATTCACGGCATAGATGAGACTTACGCCCGTGGTATTCGCCGGATCATTCACGCGGGCGGTAACGGTGACGGCTGCGGTGGCAATCGGCACAGCTGGTGAATGCGCGACATCGCCCACGGTGATGGTCGCGGTGGCGCTGGCGGTGGAGTTCACGACTCCGGGGGTGCCACCGGTGACCGGACGACTCAGCGTCGTGGTCACGGGTCCACGGTTGAAGTAGAGGTGTGAATTCAGCGCATTGTTGCCCCGCCACCAGCGGGCGCGGAACGAGATGCGGTAGCTCAGCGCGGGATTCAGACCGGCGGCTCCCAGCAGCGTGGCAACATTCTTGAGTGTGGTCTCCGCGTGGTTGCTCATGTGATCAATGGAGCCGCCCTGGATCAGCTTGAGCACTTTGTTGCCCGGGCTGTCAGGATCGTCCATCACGGCGCTGCGGCGGGTGTTGCCGGTGAAGCGCCACTTGTCCGCCGTGCCGGCGCTGAAATTTCCATTCTGGATCAGCTCGATATTCGTGGCTGTTGGATCCTGACGCACACTGAGATCATCAATGAGCGCCTCACCATCGTTGAGGAGGCCGAGAATGAGTTCGCTGTACCAAGTGGGGTCGGCTTCATAGACCGTACCGGGAAAGGTGTAGCTCACATTCTGCCAGGCGCCGCGCAGCGTTTCATTGCTTGCGCCCCATGCGCCGCCATTGGCATTGTCAGCACTGGCATTGCGCAGCTCGATGGATGAAGCGGTGCCCGAGGTGAATTCCGGCCACGATCCGCCTTCAGCGAAGCGGGTTTCGTCAGCGATGTTGCCCTTGGCATCGCGCAGCCGGAGGCGCTCACCGGAACTGGTGAGCTTGTCGGTGAAGGGACCGAAGACACGGGACAGTCCAGGGTGGAGGGCGTTGAAAGCGGCGATGTCCCAGACGACGAGAGCATACCCGCCGGCTGGAATCGGCGGCGTGCCCGCCGGGAATTCATAGGTGATGCCGTCGGTGAATTTCCACCCGGACACCTCCACGGCAGAACCACTGCGGTTGTAGAGTTCCACCCATTGTTCAGCGGAAGGGCTGGGCGCGTTGTACATGATCTCATTGATCACGATGGCATCGCTGACGGTGAAACTATTCGCACTGCCAAACGTCGAGGCAGCAGGGTATCCCCATTCGCCCGTGGTATTGAGCCCGCGCAACTGGCCCGTGACCGTGCGGGAGTCGTAAAACTGATTCCCCTGGACCAGGGACAGCCGGGCACCATCAATGGGGCGGAAGCCGAGGGTGGTCTCATCCAAAGCGAGAAATTGTCCCGCTGCGAGGCTGCCGCTGAGCGGGTAGGTGTGCCCACTGGTGTCGCTAATGGTAAAGCCGCTCAGGTTGATGGAAACGGCAGAGCGATTTGCAATTTCAACGCGGAAGACGGCGTCGGCGGCTCCGCTGATTTCGGTCAGCCGCAGCGCCGGGTTTTCCCGCGCGGGCGAAGGCAGTTCACTGGCCATGAGTTGCGCGCCAAACATCATGTCCGGACTGGCCGCGCTGTCCTGGTGTACCTCGACCGCGAGAACATTGCTGCCGCTCACTAGCAGCCCGGCGGGAATGGCGACCGGGTTTCGCGGGAAAGACGGATCGGCCACCGTGCTGGTGGCAAATGTGCCGTGCGAGGGTGCCGCCGCGATGTTGCTGCGATGAATCTCCGTGCCGTTCAGATAGTAAACGGCCGCATCATCGTGGATCGGCCACATCGTCAGGGTCGTGAGAATGGGATCTCCGGGGAAGGTGAAGGTATTCCGGAAATAGTGGGTCGTCGCCGGGTTCACC
>JANNVM010000650.1:0-4239 GCA_031414455.1 Verrucomicrobiota bacterium | reverse complement strand
CGGATCTGCTCAAGAATCCGCTCACTTTTAAAGACATTGATCCTGGCCAAGCCTCCACTCACGCCGGCGTGCCGCTCAGTCCGCTGGGCGGAGGGCCGGCGGAGGAAGTACATAATCAAGGTGAGGTTTGGTGCATCGCGCTCTGGGAAGTGCGGGCAAATTTGATCGCCAAACACGGAGCCGCAGCAGGCAATGAACTGATGCTCCGGCTGACCACCGACGGCATGAAACTCACTCCCGCGAACCCGAATTTTCTTCAGGCGCGCGATGCCGTCATCCAGGCTGATCTTGTTAACTCCGGTGGAGGCAATGCTGCAGAACTGTGGGCCGGATTTTCCAAACGCGGCATGGGCGGAGGAGCGACGTCTCCCCACAGTGGCACGTCCATCGGAGTCGTAGAGAATTTCGATATTCCCGATACTCTCACAGTGACTCCGGGCGGCACCTGGGAACCTGTGATTACCGTGGGAGGCCCGGCGACAGGAACGAAGGCGTGGACGCTCCGCAATACCGGCGCGGCGTCTCTGAGCTGGACGGCATCCGCCAGCCAGTCATGGCTGAGCCTTTCCCACAGCGGCGGCTCCCTGGCTCCCGGAGCCACGGCGATTGTTACGGCTAGTCTCCACGCCTCAGCGGCTGGTTTGGCCACCGGGAACTATGACAACGTGGTCACGTTCACCAACCTGGTCAGCAGTGGCTCTGCGAACCGCCCGGTGAGACTAACGGTGGATCCTGTCTCCTTCCCGATCTTCACGGAAAACTGGAGCAGCGGCAATTTCTCCAGCGCGTGGACAGTTAGCGGCACCTACAATCACTGGACGGCGATCCGGGTGGGCTTTTATCCGGAGACTGACAACAATGTGCTGGTGATGGACTCGCTGGTCGATGGAGTGTATTCGCGGAATGAAGCCACGCTGACGTTGAATCTCGCCGGCCGGCGCAATGTGCGGCTTGGCTTCCGGATGATAATGTTTTCCGATGAGCCTCACGGGCCGCCGCCCTCACCGTTCACCGGCGGTGCGGACTTTGACGGTGTGGCCATCAGCACCAATGACGGTGCCACCTGGTATGAAATTCTGCCGCTGCGCACCTACACCGGTGACTGGAAACGGTTTACGGTGGACCTTGATGCTGCGCTCGCCGCGCACGGCTTGAGCTACACATCCAGTTTCAAAATTCGATTCAATCATTTCGATAACAGCGGCATTCCTGCCGACGGCTTTGCCTTCGATGACATCCTGGTGGATGAGGTCGCCAACAACCGTTTCACGATAGGGCTTCCTCCGCGCGTCAACGAAGGCAGTGCGCCGCTGAATGCGAGCCTGAGTGTGGCCACGGCGCCTCTTTCCGATATGGTGGTGCCGCTCACCGGCACGAATCCCGGGGAGATTACGTTCCCGGCCACTGTGACCATCCCCGCGGGAGCCACCAGTATCACGTTCCCGGTTACCATCACCGATGATGTCCTTCTCGACGGCACGCAAAGCGTGACAGTCACGGCCGCCCATCCGGACTTTCAGTCGGGCATCGTCACTCTGGAAGTGGATGACAATGAATCCGCCGTCATCACGCTGAGTTCACCCGCCTCCATCGCGGAAGGACTGCCGGATGCCACGGGCGTGGTGACCTTGAGTGCGCCGGCCGGCAAGGCGGTCACAGTGCTGCTGAATTCCAGTGACGCGGGCGAACTCCTGCCGCCCGCCAGGGTGACCATTCCCGCGGGGCAGTCGTTTGCCAGTTTTCAAATGACCGTGGTCGACGACACCCGGATAGACGGCACCCAAAATGTGACCCTCACCGCGCAGGTGCCTAACTGGACCACGGGCAGCGCCGCCGTGGAGATCACCGACAACGAAACCAGCACGCTCTCGCTGCAACTTCCCTCCGCGCTGCGGGAGGGCGACCCGCCCGCCACGGCCACCGTGCGCATCCCCGGCACGCTACCAGCGCCGCTCACTGTGAATCTGGACAGCAGCCATCCCTCGGAACTCATGGTGCCCGCCGGGGTCACGATCGCTGCCGGACAAACCTTCACCACTTTTGCCGCCGCAGTGGTGAATGACAGTGAGAGCGACGGCACACGGGCAGTCACGCTCACGGCGAGGGCTGCGGGCTTCACAGACGCCGGTGCGGCTCTGGCCGTGGCGGATAATGAAGTGCATCATTTCACACTCAGCAGCATCGCCAGCCCGCAGGTGCAGAATCAGAGTTTTCCGCTCACCGTCACGGCGCGGGACGTGAACGACGCCGTCATTACCAACTACGGTCTGCCTGTCACCCTGCGCGCCGTGGGCTCCGGCGGCACCGTGCCGGTGATTCCCTCCACGCTCACCGGCTGGACGAACGGCTTATGGACCGGGAGCGCCGCCGTGGCTGCCGGCGGCACGAATATCGTCCTCACCGCCGACGATGGCCTGGGCCACACCGGCACCAGCAATCCCTTCGACGCCGGCACCGGCTCTCTGCATCACTTCTCATGGAGTCCCATCGCCGGCGCGCAGCATCATGACAAACCGTTCGCCGTGACCATCACGGCAAGGGATGCGGCGGATAATGTGGTCACCTCCTACAACGGCAGCCCGGCGCTCACCGGAGTGCAGCAGCCGGCGCTGCAAATCGTTTCCTGGGTGGCCAGTGCCGACAACCAGTATGGCACAACCGGCCATGAATATGGCAAGATGCAACAGATCCTGGCCTCCCGGCTGACCAGGTATCAGGAAGCAGGATATGCCTCTCAAACCCCCGCCGACCTCACCGCCGTCGTCGCCGGGCGTCACGTCCTGCTGATCCCGGAGATGGAGCAGGGGCCCGTCAATGCGCCGTATTGGTACAACATGTCGGCGACGTTCGCTCCGGCGCTCCAGTCATTCGTGAACAGCGGAGGCGTGATCGTCCTGTGTTCCTGGCGGGGGGAGGAACACCGTCTGCTCAACGACTCTGGCCTGATGATGGTCGCGAAATGGGGTGGGCCGCAGTCATCCCTTGACCTGACCGCCGCAGGCGCGACGCCGCTCAATGCCGGCGTGCCGGTTCCGTTCACGGTCCAGAACGTGAATCTCTTCTTCGACACCAATGGCACGGCGTCTCTCCAGGGCGTGAGCAGTGGCCAACCCGCAGTGCTCAGCCGCAATTATGGTCCGGGGAAGGTGGTGCTGATCGGCACGGATTTTGATTACCCCGGCTCCGGCATGGATCGCGTGCTGGCCAATGCGGTGGAATTGGGCAGGCCAGCGGCGATCACGAATCTGCCTGTCGTGCCCGGCAGTCCGGTCGCGTTGGTCAATGGCGTGTGGTCCGGTTTCCTGACCGTGCCCTACCTCACGCCGGACCTGACGCTGCGTGTGACAAGCGGCGGCATCAGCAGCGACAGCAACGCATTCGCTGTCGCCTCGCCCGGGCCGGCGGGCACCACCCGGGAGGTGCTGCTCCAGGATTCTTTCAACAGCACCACCCCAGCGCCGTGGTGGACGTTTTCCGGCACCAATCTGTGGCGCGTGCGGGTTACCGGCTCCCGCGGCCCGCGCACGGCACCTTATCACTTGGTGCTCGACACCACGGGCGGGGAATTCCAGTACGCCCGCGACGAGGCGACGCTCACGGTGAACCTCGCGGGGCGCTCCGGCGTACAGTTGAAATTCTGGGCCTCGGAGCAGGACGGGCGCAGCACTTACCCGCCCATGCCGCTGATGACCGGCGGTGCCGATTACGACGGGGTGTCGATCAGCCGCGACGGCGTCACTTGGTCGGAGGTGAAGGGCCTGCGCGAAGCTTCTTATCCGTATGCTGAATACACCGTGGATCTCGATGCCGCGATGACCGGTCTCGGCTGGAGCTACACTTCCGCCTTCCGCATCCGGTTCAATGCCCACGTCCAAGGCTGGTCACAACCCGACTCTTCGGCGGCCATTCTAATCGATGACATCAGCCTCTCGGCGGCGACGATCACCCCAGGAACGGTCACCCTTTCCGCGCTAGCCCAAATCACCGAGGGCGGCCCGCCGCAGTCCGTCACTCTGACGCTCAACGCGCCCGCCGCTGCGGACACCACGGTGAGCCTAACCAGCAGCGTCCCCGGGAAGCTCACCGTGCCCGCCAGCGTCATCGTCACCGCCGGGCAGACCATCGCCACGTTCGACATCTCTGCGCCGGACGATGTGCTGCTCGATGGCCACAAGTCCGTCTTCATCACCGCCACGCCTCCCGCCGGAGCGCCCGGGGCCGCGACTCTCACGGTGGTGG
>JANNVM010000649.1:0-2567 GCA_031414455.1 Verrucomicrobiota bacterium | reverse complement strand
CCAGCAGCGGATTGCCGGCATCCAGCGCCGCCGCCAACTCACGGGTGCGCGGCGTAAAGCCATCGCTTTCCAGCGCCGCCCATGGGGCTCCATCCGCAGTCGGCTTCACCGGTGCCGGGGCCTCCGCGGTGTCCGCCTTTTCACTGCTCGACATTTCATCCTTCCGCAGCGGCAGGGCAGCGGAGTGGCGTGGTGTCACGTTTGCATTCTGCGGCAAATCCACGACGCGCCATGCGAGCAAAGCAAGGAGCAGCAGCGGCACCAGCAGATGCCAGTGGCGGCGGAACCCGGGGGAGGACTTTCTGTTCATAATAATGGCCGCGGAATACGCCCCGCGTGGTCCGCACCTACCGCCGGGCAGCCTTCCCGGCAAGAATAGTTCCGCCTGCCCGTCCCCGCCAGTGGCAGGCCTTCAGCGCCTGGCGCTGCAACTTCGCCGGTGCGGGCACCAGCAATCGCCGTGCTTTGTGGAAGGCGCGGTCGTGCAGATCTTCCATCAGACCGGTGACGGCATCGTGCAGGTCATCCGGCACACCATCACCGCACTGTTCCAGCAGCACCGCGCAGTCCTGGAGCCCGCCAAGAATCGCCCCGACCTTCCGGGACGATGTGCAGCGGCGGCGGTCCCTCAGGAGCAGCAGAGAGTGAAAATAGTGATCCTTCACCACCTTGCGCCAGTGGTGCATGCGTTTCGATGAAGGCTTCTTAAGGCAGAGTTCGTGCCGTAGCTGCACCTCCTTATAGTGGCTGGCAAAAGCCGCGGCAATGTCCTCCCGGGTGAGGGCGCGCAGGCGCAGGCTTTTCAATCGCCGCGTCAACCTCCCGGCGGTGGCCAACAGTCCGCGGAGCCGCCGCGGGTCCGGCGGGTGGCCGGATCCTGTGTTAGGCATGGTCCTCAGCGGCCCCGGCACCCTGACATTCCCCGACTGTCCCAGTTTGGCCAGCAGGGCCTCCATCACCGACTGATCCCGGGAAGCGGCGAACGCCTTTCGCAGCGTCCGCATGTCCCGGCGAATCGCCTCCATCGCCGCGGGCCTCACAGGCGATTCCACCAGCAGCAGCAGCGCGTGCAGCTTCTTCATGCGCAACCGCAGGGCATGGACGTGCTGTTCGCCGCAGCACGGGATACACTGCGCAATGTCCCGCTCCGCCTGACGGGAAATCGAGAGCAGTGTTTGCTTCAATCGCAGGCCTGGCAACAAAGGGGAAGATGACCTGGAGGGAGACTTCATGGAAGGCCGGAGTTAGTGAGTGTATCGCCGCGCGCGGGCTTGGGCACGCAGTTTCTCTGCTTCCTCCTGCCGGCCGTCATTCACTTCCACTGCGTCCGGAGAGGGCCGGAGGCCCGGCGACTTCTACTCCTGCTGCGGCGCGCCCACTTCGATCTGCTTCATGGCGAGTTCAATCCACGGTTTGATTGGGAGAGAGTGGTCATAAATGACAATGGCGCGCTGTTCGTTTTTTACATACAAGTGAATAGTAGCGGAAGGGCGATCTGGTTTTTCATTGAATTGTTGGGCCGTCCCGTGATAGCGGGCTGTCCCATGCGGTGCATCCCCTATTCTTAGTACACGACGGGGGCGGAATTTGCGGGAGCCGCGCTGCTTCGGAATGCCGGAGCCGCCTCTGATAATCCCGGGCGCTGTGTGGTCTGCGGCCCGCGCGCTTGCCAGGTGTCGCGGGCGGGGCCACGGACGGGACATGCCCGTCACTTCCAACGTTCACGTTTCGTCCAATACCGCACTGCCGTCTCCGCTGGAGCTGGCGGGGGAGATTCCCGCGTCGGAGGCGCAGTTGGAATTCGTGACGCAGTCGCGCCGGGAGATCGCGGACATCATCGCAGGGCGCGACGGGCGGTTCCTCCTCATCGTGGGGCCGTGTTCGATTCACGATACCGCTGACTGCCTGGAGTATGCGCGCCGCCTCGCCAAACTGGCGGCCGAAGTGAAGGACTGCGTGCTCTGCGTGATGCGCGTCTATTTTGAAAAGCCCCGGACATCCACGGGCTGGAAGGGGCTCATCATGGACCCTCACCTGAACGGCACTAACGACATCCCCGCGGGACTGCGGATGGCGCGCATGTTCCTCCGCGAGGTCATCGCGCTCGGTCTGCCCACGGCCACAGAGATGCTCGATCCGATCACGCCGCAGTACATCGCCGATCTGCTGTGCTGGTCCGCCATCGGAGCGCGCACGACGGAAAGCCAGACGCACCGCCAGATGGCGAGCGGGCTTTCCATGCCGGTCGGGTTTAAGAACACGACCGCCGGCGGCATCGAAGCTGCGGTGAATGCCCTGAAGGCGGCGATCGCTCCCCAGACGTTTCTTGGCATCCTCCCGGACGGCCGCGCCAGCACGGTCACCACCACCGGGAACCCCGATTGCCACGTCATCCTCCGCGGCGGCGACGCCGGGCCTAACTGTGATCGCGCGACCGTTGAGTCGGTCTTCGCGGCGCTGCGCGGTGCGAAATTCCCGGAGAGTGTGATGATAGACGCCAGCCACGCGAACTGCGGCAAGGATCACGCGAAAATGCCGGACACGTTCCGCCATATCCTCGCCCTGCG
>JANNVM010000648.1:0-2597 GCA_031414455.1 Verrucomicrobiota bacterium | reverse complement strand
GGCTCCGGCGTGGAGATGAGCGCGAGCTGCTTGAGCTTCATGCTGCTGCCGTAGCTCGTCACATGAATGTCTATGCCCTCGACGAGACTGGGGCTGGCCTTGCCGGTGCGCACGGTGGAGAACTCATGCAGCGTGTACTCGCACGCCTTTTGCATGTGTTCGTCCAGTTCGAGAAGAAACAATTCGGTGTCCATGGGATGAGAGGATGAAGGCTAAAGAATGAAACTCAGGCGACGGTGACGAGGTCGGCGGGCAGGGTCGCGCCGTCGCAGACGAGCGTGCCGATGTGATCGCCGGCAAGGGCTTTGCGGATGTTGTCAGGCTGATGCATGTCAAAAACGATGATTGGCTTGTGATTGTCCATGCAGAGGCTGAAAGCGGTGGAGTCCATCACCTTGAGCTGACGGGCGAGGGCTTCGCGGAAGCTGACCTGCTCGAAGCGCCGGGCCGCGGGATTCTTTTTTGGGTCGCTGTCGTACACGCCGTCCACTTTGGTGGCTTTGAGGATGACGTCGGCATTGATCTCACTGGCCCGCAGCGCGGCGGTGGTGTCGGTGGAAAAGTAAGGATTGCCCGTGCCGGCGGCGAAGATGACGACGCGGCCGAGTTCGAGGTGCCGGATGGCCACGCGGCGGATGAACGGCTCGGCGACGGCTTCCAGTTTCAGGGCACTCATGACCCGTGTCGGCACGTCTATTGCTTCGAGCATGGATTGAATGGCGAGGCTGTTCATGATCGTTGCCAGCATGCCCATGTAGTCGGCGGTGGTCCGCTCCATGCCTTTGTTGCTCGCCGTGAGGCCGCGCCAGAAATTGCCGCCGCCAACCACGATGCCGATCTCCAGGCCGCCCTGATAGGCCGCTTTGATCTGGTGGGCGATGTCCTCCACGATGGGCGGTGAAATGTTCTCCATGCTGCCGTCCTCCCGCAGTGCTTCGCCGCTCAATTTAAGGACGACGCGCTTGTACGCTTTGCGGGAGGAGGATGGAACGAAGGGTTCTGACATAGGCAGGGAAGGCGGGCTGCCGGAGAGAATCAGGTTCGCCCGGGCTTGCAAAGGAAAATTGGTGCTTTCCCCTTCCGCTCACCAAAATCCCTGTCCACTCTCCCGTTCGCCTCCCCGCCCCCATTTCCCATGCACATCCACGACATCTTTGCGGCGCACCGCACCACGTTCTCCTTCGAGTTCTTTCCGCCCAAAACCGCGGACGGGGCAGGGAAGCTGTTTGAGAGCATCGCCCAGCTGGAGCCCTGCCAGCCGGCGTTTGTCAGTGTCACCTATGGAGCGGGCGGCTCCACCCGGGAGGTGACGCACGATCTGGTGGTGCGGCTGAAAAAGGAGACATCACTCGACCCGGTGCCGCACTTCACCTGCGTGTGTCATCAGGAGCATGAGATCGCGGAAATCCTTGAGCGATATGCCGCGGCGGGCGTCAGCAATATTCTCGCGCTGCGGGGCGATCCTCCGCGCGACCGGGCCGACTATGACCGCAACGCCGATGCGTTCCAATACGCCGCGGACCTTGTGAAGTATATCCGCAGGTTCAATGACACCCATTCGCATCCCGACCGCCGCGGCTTCGGCATCGGGGTCGCCGGATTCCCGGAAGGCCATCCCATGACACCGAACCGCCTCGATGAGATGGATCACCTCAAGGCCAAGGTGGATGCCGGTGCCGACTACATCTGCACCCAGCTTTACTTCGACAACCACCATATTTACGACTTTCGCGAACGCTGCGACCTCGCGGGCATCCGCGTGCCGATCCTCGCCGGCATCATGCCCATCACCACTACCCAGGGGATGCGGCGCATGGCGGAACTCTCCGGCGGCTCCGTCTTCCCGGCCAAACTTCTCAAAGCCCTCGCCCGGGCCGGCACCGACACCGAAGCCATCCGCCGCGCCGGTATCACCTACGCCACCACTCAGTGCGCCGACCTCCTCGACAACGGCGTGCGCGGCATCCATTTCTACACGCTCAATCAGTCCAGCGCCACGCGTGAGATCTATGCGAACCTGGGGCTCACTACGGGAGTGCCGAACGGGGGCAGGACAACTTTTTCCAGCTAACCCGCACTTAGCGAACTCACGCCGCCGGTGAGCCCCGCCGATGCGGCTTACCCGGAGGGAAAAATTATTGGTGTGGCCCGTTGTTCCCACTGGAAAAGAAGCGCCGCTCTTCCATTCCCGCCGTCAATCCTGGCAGGACCACTTTGTCTGGCAGGGAACGCGGATGCAGAGACTCACCGCCACGGGACGTGGTCGTAATCAAAAGCCCTCTGCACCAGAATCCTGATGCGCGCCGCGCCGCATTGTGCTTTCATCCCGCCATGAGTTCCCTCGCCCTCGAACTCGAAACCGCCCTGCGCCAATTGGACGAGCCCACCGCTCGCCGGCTGGAGCGGCTGGTGCGCGATGCGCTCGCGCTGGTGAACCCCGTCCGGCCTGTGCCGGTGCCATTTCAGTCAGGCAGTAGACGTCAGGAATGGATCCAGCGTTTGGACCGGCTGCGCGCTTCCGTGGGCACAGGGCGGCTTGGCACCTCTACGGAAGCCATTCTTGAGGATCTCCGTTCCGAACGCTGCTGATGAGCTAT
>JANNVM010000647.1:0-3275 GCA_031414455.1 Verrucomicrobiota bacterium | reverse complement strand
AACCTGCTGGCCAGCGCGTAATCGTCCAGCGGGACGGAGGACGTGGCCGTGGCCGGTCCTCCCGGGTCCGGCTTTTCGCGCAGGAACAGGAATTCCGGCGAGACGAGGATGCCTTTGAGGCCCACCCGCACCGCCCGCTCGAAGGAATAACCCTCATCCAGCCTCGACTTCACGCGTGTCAGGAACGGCCGGATGTCGTCATCCGTCACCGCGCGCCGGAAGGCGCGCCGCGCGAAGCCCCGCAGGATGCGTTCGGCATCGGCCATCGGCTGCTTCGAAACGACCTCGCGCCGGTCCGGATCGTCCGCGCCCGGAATGCGCTCGCGCGGCATGTCACCAAAGATGGACTTGTGACTCGGCGGCGGCCAGCCCTCTAACAATGGCCCCTGCACTTCCACCCATTGGATCGCGAGCCCGGGTCCCTTGTATTTGTCGGCACCCGTCTTTTCCACCTCCGGGGGCAACGCCGGCAACCCGTCGGCGATGATGCGGAGACGGTTCTGGGCCTCGAGTTGCTCGGTGAATTCGATCACGGTCGGCTTGTCCGCAGGAAATGAGAAGTAGTCGAGGAGCCGCTCCTCTGTGACTTCCTTGAGCGTGCCGGCGTTGACGTGGAAATCGACCGGTTTCCCCCCACTCTGATAGCCGTAACCGGAAATGCGAATGCGATACTTTCCCCGGAAGTGGGTGTGCATGTTCCACATGGTGACGCGGATGTTCGCCGACTCCCAGACCGCGAAGATGGCCACGCCGTCGTCCACATGGCGGTAAACGCTTCCGGTCTTCGCGACGGATCCCTCTTCCCTGAGGTCGAATCTCTTGTTCAACTGCCAGGGTTCCCCGGCGTTAGCGATGGCCGCATCAAGGACGCGGTCGGCGGTGGCCTGGTAGTTCCGCAACAGGAACGACGAGGTGTGCAGCGCCTCGGCGTTGTTGTCGAACCCGCTGGTGGAAGTGTCGGGCGGCAGCAGGTCGCTCAAATCCACCTCCACATGGAGCAGATCCCGCACGGTGTTCTTATACTCCGCCTGGTTGAGTCGCCGGAGGACCACGCGCCCCTCGGTGGCCCGGTGCGCGATCTCCGCTGTCCGCGCCTGTCCACGGATCCACTCGACCGCAGCCGCAACCTTTTCCGCCGGCGGGCGGGCTTCCTTCTTTGGCGGCATGTCGCCCGCCTCAAGTTGTTCCATCACCGTCAACCACTTCTCCCGGTTCTGCCGGTCGGTGAAATTGTCCGTCAGGCTTTCGATCCAGAAATCGCCCTTTTGTTTGTCTCCTCCGTGGCACTTCTGACAGTGCGCCTCGAAAAAAGGCTGCACCGGTCCCGCCGCCGCCCGCGGTTTGTCGTCCTGCGCGCCCGCATCATTCGCGCCGAATGCGAACCACGCGGTAAGCGTGATGCTCGACAGGAGCAGTCGGGGACATGGGCTTCTGAACATGGTGGTAATGTAAGCGGCCGCAGGGGAAATCATTCAATATTCCGGGATGCCATGTGGATTTCGGATTATCGGTGATCGCGCCGTGAACATCCGGTGACACTGCGGCTCAACTCCCTGCCGGCGGGCCCGGGCCAACCGGAAAGAGAACAAGGTTAAACGTCGCCCGGCTCAGAGACAAAAGTATCGTCGTGGGAATACGGCGGCGCACAGCAGCAAAGCAGGCGCAGCGCCTGCCCGGCCGTGATGGTATGCCATGCTCCCGGCGGAATGAGAATGGCGTCGCCTGGGGCGACGGCGCGCTCCTCACCGTCGATTTCCATGAGTCCGGCGCCTTCGAGGATGAAGTAAAACTCCTCACTGAGTTTGTGATAGTGCCGCATGGTGGCTGCGCCGGCGGGCACGGTGGCTTCGGCGAGTGACTGATTCGCCACCGGAGCGTTGGTGCGGTCAAGAATGCTGCGGATGGTGCTGCCGTCTTTGGTAGTGAACGGGGGCTGCGCGGAGAGTTGATTGATGGTCATGGCGGGAACACCGAAGCGGAAACCGGCCGACCCGAAAACCGGGAACACTCCCAAAGAACCGGCGGCGGCGCGGCGGGATTCGTCCACCGCCGCTTGCCTCACGCAGGATGTGGCGACAGGAAGAGCCATATCATCCCGCCTCCGATCATGAACGGCTACTTCGACGCCAACGCCACCACGCCCCTGCATCCCGCAGCGCGCGCCGCTTGGCTGGCCGCTCCCTGGCACAATCCCTCCAGCCTTTACGCCGGAGCTGCGGCTGCTCACGAAATGCTCGAAGACTGCCGCGCAAGGCTTGCGGACATTCTCGGCTGCGAGCCCGGTGATCTCATTTTCCTCTCCGGCGCCACCGAGGCCAACAACGCGGTGCTCGAGCATTTCATCCGTCAGGAAAAAAAGATCGCCGTCTCCGCCATCGAGCATCCCAGCGTGCGGGAACCCGCAACCGGCGCGCTGCATTTCTCCGCCGGAGCTGACGGTGTGGCCGACTTGAACGCGCTGGAGGAATTGCTGGAGCGTGAAAAGCCGGCGCTCGTTTCCCTGATGGCGGCCAACAATGAAACCGGTGTCCTCCAGCCGTGGCGGGAAGCGCTCACGCTTTGTCAGGCGGCTGGCGCCGCGTTCCATTGTGACGCTGCACAGTGGCTCGGAAAACTCCCTGCGGCGGGACTCGGCGCCTGCGATTTCCTCACGGGCTCGGCACACAAATTCGGCGGGCCCAAGGGCACCGGCTTTCTCAAAGTAAGCGGCCCGTTCCGCTGGCTGCGCGGCGGCCCGCAGGAGGAACGCCGCCGCGCCGGCACGGAGAATCTTCCGGGCGTGGCCGCCATGCTCGCCGCTCTGGAGGCCGCTCAAGCCGAATCCGCACCGCCTGAAAATCACCGACTGACATTTGAATCGACCATCAAGTCGGCGATTCCCGGCACGCAGATCATTGCGGAAAATTCTCCGCGTCTCTGGAATACCTCGCTGCTGGTCATGCCGGATCACGCCAACGTAAAATGGCTCGCGCGCCTCAGCCGCGATGGCTTTCAGGTCTCCACCGGCTCCGCATGCAGCAGCGGAGGCGGCGCTTCCGAAGTCCTCGCCGCCATGGGTCTGCCCGCTGACTCGCTGCGCCGCGTCCTCCGCGTCAGCAGCCTTCCGTCTCACACCGCCGCTGACTGGCAGGCCCTCGCGGATGCGTTCATCGCAGTGAGCGATTCCTTGAAGTGAGCAGGCGGGCTCTTCTCACAAAGTCCCTGCGTCCGGTGACGGATGCGCCGCTTTTTCTTTTCGTTCGGGGCCGCCGGGGACTTGCAATTCGCGGTTCGCC
>JANNVM010000646.1:0-3509 GCA_031414455.1 Verrucomicrobiota bacterium | reverse complement strand
AAATCGATGAAGCGGTGCGCCTGCGGCCCGAGGTCACCGCTGCCGTGAGGGCCGGGAAGCGATGTTAGGTGAAGCAGGACTCCGCTGCTGCGGCAGCCAAAATGGAACCGGGGATTTCCACCCGGGGATTCGGAATCAGAGCGGGGTTTAGATCGGCTGCGGGCGGTTTTCATAACAGTTTGACGAGTGCCGCGCGCATTTCGAAGGCGTCAGCCCCGTTGTTGAATCCTATTACGATAAGGTTGCTCATCGGGTTGGTTTGTTGGTTGGTTGGTCAAGGTTCTTCAGTTCATCCACGGCATCCGCCACCGACGTGAACCGGTTGACGCCGCCGACCTCATCATCCAGCCCCTCAAGGCGCAGCCGGTCGCGGACGGAGGACCGCGCTTCGACCGCCCGGACCTGAATGCCCATGGCGGTCAGTTCCACGGCCATGCCGGCGATGGCATGGGCGGCCTGCAGGTCCACCCGCGGCATGGCGGACAGGTCCAGCACGACGGCTCTGGGCAGAGGGGACTCCGCGCGAACGCGGTCGAGGATGGTGTCACAGGCATGGTCCACATTGAAATAAATGAGGCCGGACTCCGGGCGGAAAATCAGGATCCCCGGGATGAGTTCGTTGTCCGGATGCCGCTCGCGATCAGAGAAGCGCCGGCTTCCGGGGATCAGTCCGAGGAGGGCCACATGCGGTTTGGAAGTGGCGCGGATCAACTGCACGAGTGAAATGACGGCACCGATCAGCACGCCCTTGAGCAGGCCCGCGCTCATCACGCCCAGCAGGGCGGCCGCCGCGACCACGAACTCCTTGCGGTCGTTGCGCCAGAGCCTCTTCAGCGTGGAGAGCTTGAACAGTCCGGCGACCGCCACAAGGACGATGGCGGCCAGCACCGGCTGCGGCAGCGCCCGCAAGAGGTGAGAAAAGAACAGCACGACCACGAGGATGATCAAGGCCGCGATGGCCCCGGAGAGGGGCGTGCGCGCGCCGCCGCCTTCATTGACCAGCGACTGCGACATACCGCCGCTAACGGGAAATCCCCGGCCGATGCCTGCAGCGAGATTGGCCGCAGCGAGGGCGAGAAATTCCTGGTTGGCGTTGAATTTGCCGCCGTGTTTCGCAGTGAACATCCGGCCGATGGCCGCAGTCTCCACGGCTCCCAGCATAAAACACGCGAGGGCCAGCGGCAGCAGTTGCTGAAAATCAGTCCACTGAATGGCCGGCAGTCCGATCGCCGGCAGTCCCGGGGGCAATTCGCCCAGAAGTTTCACGCCGTATGCTTCCAAACCGATCCACGCGGAGGCGGCGATGCCGCCGACCACCACAAAGAGCGCCACCGGTTTGTGTTTCAGAAAAACCTTACCGGCAATGAGGACTGCGAGGGCAATCAGGCCGGTGGTGAGCGAGGCCGGATTGGTGTGATCGAGGTTTTTGAGAAAGTGGCCGCTGTTCTCCCAGAAGTCTCCATGGGCTCCGTGAACACCGAAGAGTTTCGGCACCTGGGTGCTGGCGAGAAAGAGGGCGACGCCGCACTTGAATCCCGTCATCACACTCTCCGAGATGAAGTTCACGATACCGCCTGCCTTGACCAGCCAACAAATCAGCGCAATGCCGCCCGTCATCAGGGCGGTGGCCGCGGCGAGGGCGCCGAATCGCGACACGTCGCCTCCCGCCAATTCGCCGAGGGACGCTCCCATGAGCAGGGAAATCGCAGAGGTGACGGTGATCACCGTGTGTCGCGAACTGCAGAAGAGCCAGAAGAACAGGCCGGAGAAGAGGCAGGCGTAGAGGCCGGCCTCCGGCGGCAGATTGGCCAGCGAGGCGTCCCCGAGGCCGGCCGGGAGAAGATAGGCTCCAAGGGTAACGCCGGCGGCAATGTCCGGACGGAGCCATGAAAGTTGATAGCCGCGCAGCCATGACAGCGCCGGAATCAGGCTTGAGGAACGCCCCGGCGTTACGGGTGCAGGAGCGGGATCGGTGGTCGGGTTCATCGGCTGGAGCTGGAATGGATTCGCTTGCCACACCGCGCATTTCAGTGCCGGCCCGAAGCCGGGGGCCACTGAACTGCCGGTTGCCTGTCGCGGTCAGTTAGTGTCAGCGGCGCATGGCCGGACGCGTCATGGGCACCATCGGCGGCATCGGCCGCACTACAGGCGCGGGAGGAAGTGCTATCGGATGCTCCGGCTTCACGATCGGCTGGTCCGGCCGGGGTGGATTGACCGCGGCGTCGCCGGGATAGTAGCCCGCCGGGTAAACCGATGACGGGTCAGAATGGCCGCCACCCTCATCCGTGCTTTCGCAGCCGGTGAAGGCGATCGAGACAAGCATCAGAGCCGCGGGAATCAGGAGGAATCGAATCATCGGGTTCACGATTGGGGAAGCTTACTTTTTCGCCAGCAGCGCGCGTTTCGTGGCCGCCAGTTCCTGCAACTGCGCCGGCCCCACCTTCGGGAATTCCAAATTCAGGGAATCGAGCCCGTCAATGACGGCCCCGGCGACCACGAGGCGGGTGAACCATTTGTTGTCCGCCGGCACCACGTACCACGGCGATTCTTTGGTGGACGTATTCCGGATGATGTCCTCATAGGCCTCCATATACTCGTCCCAGTAGCCGCGCTCTTTGGCGTCCGTGGGGGAGAACTTCCAGTTCTTGTCCTTGTTATCAATGCGTTCGAGGAACCGCTTCTTTTGTTCATTCTTGGACACATTCAGGAAGAATTTTCTGACCAGCACACCGTTGCGGCTCAGGTAGCGTTCAAACGAGGAAATGTCCTCGAACCGCTCTTTCCAAATCTGTTTGGTGATCAGTTTCGGCGGCAGTTTTTGTTTTTCCAGAAGTTCAGGATGGACGCGCACGACGAGCGCTTCTTCATAATAGCTGCGGTTGAAGATGCCGATGCGTCCGCGCTCGGGCAGGCACTTCATGCAGCGCCAGAGGTAATCATGGTCGAGGTCCTCGCTGGTGGGGGCCTTGAAGGAATAGATCTGACATCCCTGCGGATTCACGCCGGACATGACGTGTTTGATGGCACCGTCCTTCCCGGCGGCGTCCATTGCCTGGAAAATGAGCAGCACCGCCCACTTGTCCTGGGCATAGAGCATTTCCTGGAGTTCGGCGAGGCCTTCGACCCCAACCTGCAGCCCTTCCTTCGCTCTCGGCTTGTCCTCCGATTCGAAATGGAGGGTATCGCCCGGATCGTAGTCCTTGAGGCGAAACTTGCTCCCGTTGTTGACCCGGAATGGATCGGACAGGTCGCGCGCGATTTTGACGAGTTCTTTGGCTTTCATGATCGGCAATTCGTGGTGGTTGCAGGTGTTGCCTGAAGGCGGGGCGCCTCCCGGATTTGTCAGGGAAGTCGCACCGGTTTGGCGTTTTTGAGCCCGCTGAGAATACGCGAGGCGGTGTTTTCAGCGCCCGCGAGAAGTTCTGCGCTGGTGACACCCACAGGCAGTTTATCCTCCACTACCGGATCACCCTTGAGGCGGTCGAGGGCGGCCATGACGTCCGCCGCGG
>JANNVM010000645.1:0-24100 GCA_031414455.1 Verrucomicrobiota bacterium | reverse complement strand
CTGGAACGGTACCGTGTTCACCGCCGGGCGCAGTGCCGGCGACGGCCCCGGCTCGCTGCTCGCCGCCAAGGTTCTCACCGGCGGTGCCGACTACAAGACCCTCCACGCCGACCGGATCCATGCCGCTTTGTTCAAAGACGGCCCGCTCACACCATCCAAAAACCAGGCGAGACTCGATACCATGTGTTCTGCCATCGCCCGGCCGTTCATTACCGAAGCCGCCCGCTGGAATTACCGGCTCCCCGCCGATCCCCCTGGCGGTACGCAGAGCACCGGCGACTGGGAGGACGCGTGGACCGTCTGCCGCAACTCGTGGATGCCCGGGCGCACCAACACCGTCCTCACTTATTTCAGAAACGCCGGCCTCTATCCCACACTCAACGCGCCGGCCTACAGTGTAAATGGCGGCGTCTTCACCGCGCCGTTCACATTCACGATGGCCGTCACCGCGCCCCCCGCCGGTGCCGTGACTTACTTTACGCTCGACGGCACGGACCCGCGGCTGCCGGGCGGCGCGATCAAGCCCGGCGCGCTCCCCTACTCCACCGCGGTGCCGCTCACCGTGAACACCATCGTCCGCGCGCGCACCTACGTTCCGTCCACCCAGGCATGGAGCGCGCTCCAGGAACGATTCTTCCAGCTCGACACTTCATCCCCCTGCCCCGCCGGCTCGGTTGTCCCCTCAGAGTTGCACTTCAATCCCACCGGCGACGACGACGCCGAGTTCATCGAACTGCTCAACGTCTCCAGCCATGCCGTGAACCTCCGCGGCTGCCGCTTCACCGCCGGCGTGGACTTCGCCTTCTCCGAATACCGCGACACCCTGCTCGCTCCCGGCCAGCGTCTCGTGCTGGTGGACAGCGAGTTCACCCACCGCGCCCGCTACGGCTGGGATCGCGAAATCGGCGGCATCTACTTCGACAACCTCGATAACGGCGGCGAGCAGATCGTTTTTACCTGCGGCGCGACGACCGTCTTTGATTGCACTTACGACGGTGCCTGGTCCCCGCTTGCCGACAGCGGCGGCTCCAGCCTGACACTTATCCATCCACAGACCGGCCTGAACCTGAGCGATCCCAACAACTGGCGTCCCTCCACCACCGCCGACGGCTCACCCGGCGCAGGCGATGGCGGCACGGCCTTCTCCGGATCGCCTAACGCCGATGACGACACCGACGGCAGCAGTGCTTTCCTCGAATACGCCGCCGGCACTTCCGATGCTAATGCCGCGCAATTCCCCATCGTCTCCTTCGAGCAAGGCACCGCCTCCGGCTTCAGCTATACCCGCGCCGCCGCCGCCGACGACTCCGTCTTCATCCCGGAAATCAGTACCGACCTCGCCTCCTGGCTCTCCGGCCCTGCAAATATCAAAGTGCTCGCCGAAACCAGCCAGCCCGGCAGCCGCATCAAGGTCGTCGTCGAACCACAACCCGGCGTCATCCCTGGCGCCACCCGCTACTACGCCCGGGTCCGTGCCGTGGCACGTTAACCCGGTTCCGCAACGCACGGAATTCCCCCGGATCAAGCCGGAAACAGCAGAGCGAACCTGCAAGTGCGGACGGTCCCCGCCCGTAATTCCGGTGGAATCTCCGCCGCGCACGCGGTATTTCGGGCGCACGCCTTTTGTCATAGAGAAAAGGCAGAACCCTTATGAGACTCCTCCCCCCCGCCCTGCTGCTGATTTTGACCGCCACACTCCCGGCGCAGACATGGAACGACTTCGAGACGCCCCCGCACAATTACTGGTCCGTGCCGCCCCGGGATCCGGCGACACTCCTGCACCGCAAGCTCGAAAATAAGGAAACCTCCCTTGCTGCCGACGCCGACCCGAAGACGTTTCTCAGGGCCTATCTTGAGGCGTTGAACGTGCCCGCCTCGTCCCAGGTGCTGGTATTCTCCAAATCAAGCCTGCAGCGCACCTTCGTCCACGGACACAACCCGCGCGCGATGTATTTTAACGAGGACACCTACGTCGGCTGGATGCCCGGCGGACTGATCGAAGTCACCGGCATAGACCCCGTGCTCGGTGGTGTGTTCTATATTTTCAAAGTCCCTGACAAAAAGGAAGCCGTGCCCGTTTTCGAGCGCCGCGAAAGCTGTCTCGGCTGCCACGCCGGCGGACCGACGAGTTTTCTGCCTGGCCTGATGGTGCGCTCTCTCTTCACTGGAGAAGACGGGCGCTCCTACGGCGAAGCCGGCGAGCACAACGGCGGACATCACACGCCGTTCGGCACCCGCTGGGGCGGCTGGTACGTGAGCGGGGCACCGGTGGAGATGAAACATCTTGCCAACGTCTTCTCCACACGCAGCCGCGAAGCGGTGAGTGCCGGAGAATTGGAAAAGGTGATGCCCGCAGGAACCCACCTCGCGCCCGGGAGCGATGTTCTGGCGATGCTGCTCCACGACCACCAGTGCAAAGCGGTCAACGTGCTCATGGAGGCCAACTACCGCGTCCGCACCGTGCTTCACAATGCCGGCGGCGACAAACCCGTGGCCGATCGCGGCATTCCCGGGGACGACATGGAAATGGCGCGCGAGCAGGCGCAGAAGGTCGCACGCTTCCTCCTGTTCACCGACGAAGTGGCCCTCCCTGCTCCCGTCACCGGCGATGCCGCTTTCAAGAAGGACTTTGCCGCCGCCCGTAAAGCTGACAAAGCCGGCCGCTCGCTCAAGGATTTCAATTTGAAGACGCACCTCATGCAGCACCGTTGCAGCTACATGATCTACAGCGCCGCCTTCCGCGGACTGCCGCCAGCATTTCAGAAAATCGTTTTCACCGAACTGCGCAGCGGGCTGACGATTGCTTCCGGCGGAGGCGCCGCCGCGCACCTGCCCGCAGACGAGAGGAAAACCGTCCATGAAATTCTGAGCGAAACGGTGCCGGACTACCCCGGGAGCTAACCCGGGTTTCTCAAGAGCAGCCTGGAACCCTTGTCTTTGCAGGGGGGGCTGCCAATGGCCCGAGCAGATCCTCGTCGTCCGGGCACTCCATTGAGCGCGAAGGGGTGTGACCGGTTAGTGATCGAGGTCGAGGCACCAGGCCGCGTCACTGAATTTCCGCCCTGGCCCGCAGATAGTAGCGGGTGCCCGAAACCGGAGCATCCACCGGGAAGGTGAGGCGGACCACAACGGTCTCGGTGCCGTCGTTGTGGGAAGTGATCAATCCAACCGATACGCCGGCCGGGCTCCAGCCGGTAAGGTTTGTGGAGTATTCGTTGTGATAGATGACAGCCTGCGCGCACTGACGACGCACGTAGCTGAACTCAAGATAACGCTGACCGGCATCCGTCACGATGGCGCTGACAGGCATGAACGGGCGAAGGTCCCGGCCAAAGGCGAAGGTGGCCTGATTATTCCAGCCGTCGCTGTCAGGATCACCGGCGGGGTTGGCGTAGCCTTTGGCAGTCATCCAACGGCTGAGGGTGAGGAGATCCTCCGTGCCAGGGGTTCCGCCCCCGGCGCAACCGGCGATCCAGTTGCTGCCGGTGGCCTGCGGGTCGGGCTGTCCGAATACCGCCCCGGGACCGACATAGACCATGCTTACGCCTCCGCTGTCAGCATCGGCAGGCCATGGAGCAGCGTCGTCGTAGGTGATATCGTGAATGGGGTTGCCGGCGCCATAACTGAGCTTGATCTGCTCACCGCCATTGGCCAGACTCTGTCCGCTCTGCCACTCTCCCGCGATGGGCTTGCCGGAGCCGTGACGGGCGGTAAAAGCCGCGATGTTGCGCACCACGAGAACGCTGGATCCGGGCGGCAGACTGGTGTTGGTGCTTCCGGCAAAATCAAAATCCACGCCCTTGGTGAAGCGGACATTTGTCAAATCGAGTGTGAGCAGGGTGCTGCGGTTGGTGAGTTCGACGTATTCAAAGTCATTATCGCTCCAGAAGTTCGGCGCGCTGGACTCCACGAGCGTGGGCGGCGCCGGCTTATACATCACTTCGCTGAGGTAGAGGTTTTCCGTGAGCACGGCGTCGTAGGCGGAGGCACCCGCGGTGAACTCATGCGGCGCGCTCCAGTGGGTGAAGCGCCCGGTGCTGTCCTTGTAGCGGACGCGCACGCGATAGGTGCGGCCTTCGCGCAGTTCGCCGGCGGGCAGGGCGACACTGGTGGACGGGCCGGCGAGTTCGCCGCTGGTCCAGACTTCCACGGCTTCGTAAATGCGGTCTTCGGTCGCGGTGGGCGCGGCGATTTCTCCGGCGCGCCACTGAATGGCGGCGAAGTTCGCGCCGTCCTGGGGATCGCTGAAGGTGGAGGCGCTGAAGCTGAGGCCATCCACGGGATAGCCGCCAGCGCCACTGTAGGTAAGGGTCGGCGTCGCGCCGATCTGACCGGCATCAAGCGTGTCTGAGATGCTGTCGAGATAGGCGGCGCGTCCGCCGGCACCGACAGCGGGTTCGCCGGCGATGGTGCTCCAGCCGGTAAAGCAGAAGGCTTTCATGTCCGTGACTTTGGCAGGCATGGAGCGCCATGAAGCGGAGCCGGGCGTGCCGGACGGCCAGCGCGAGGCGTCGGCCTGCCAGAACTTCGCCAGCGTGGCTGCGGCGTCGTCGAGAATATTGTCCACCGGTCCCGTAGATCCGGCGTCATTGCGGTGGAACACGAGGTCGCGGAATTCGCGGAAAGCATTGCGATGCTGAATCTGCATCGCCGTGCGGCTCGGCACCGGCAGAAGCCAGGTGGGGGAGTCGGCGACGGCGTTGCGATTGTAGATCGCGTTGTTCACGAAGTCGTAGCCGTTGTTCCAGTTGGGCCCGAAGCTGGCGTCCCAGTCGTAGGGCATGAACCAGCACTGGCCGAGGGGATTGACGCGCGAGCCGTCGGGATTGAGCGCCCCGGGATGGAAGTACCAGTAAAGGTTTTTCACGCGGTGGCGTCCGGTCGGCTCGATGAAGATGTCGTAGTGGCGAATCGCTTCCTGGACCGCGTTGTATTTATAATAGAGCGGCATGTGGACGAACTTCTCCATATCCGCCTGGCTGGTCGTCGGGTGAATGTTGTAGCGCACGTTGTCGAAGTCCTCGGCAAAATCCGGCGCACCGGGGGCCTGGTAGCGTTCATCCATTTCGCCGTTCTGGATGTAGTCGCTCATCTTGTAGAAGTTCCCCTTCGGCAGATTGCGCGCGTCGAGGAAGTTCTTGCCGTCGGGAAGTTCGAGCGCTTGGTAGAGGCCCCAGAAATCGTTGTTGGCGGCAGCGTCGGCGGCTTCGGCGGCGGTGCGGATGACGCGGAAGTGGACCCAGTGATTCCGCGGCATCGGCACACCCTGGAGGCCCCAGAGTTTTTCGCCGGCGGTGTAGGTGAGACCCCAGTCATAGTCGCCTTTGTTGCCGAAGAGTTTGTTGAAGAGCATGTCCTCCCAGTCGCGGGGATAAGCGCGGCCTTTGTTGTCCTTCGCTTTGAAGGCGTAGCCAGAGGGGAACTTGAAACGGAAGTGCCGTTTGCCCGCGCCGAGGTAGCGGCTGTTGCCGCCGCGCAGGCGGATCTCGACGTGATCATAGACCTTGCCGTCATAGACCAGCGCGCCTTCGAAGTTGTAGTAACGGCGCGCCAGCAGCGTGTTCAGCGTATTGTTGTTGGCATACTGGTCGGCGCTGTAAGCGAGCAGCGAGGTGAAGTCCGCGGGGCGCATGACCCAGTGATAGACCGGCAGCGATTCGAGATCCTGAGGCACCGCGGTGAAGGCACCGTTCGTGTATGCCGGCAGGCCATTATAGACGAAGGCGGAGAAGTTCCTCGACGGATCATCGGTCGCCGGCACCTGCACCGAACCAGCCGCGAGGTCGGTGGCGAAGATGCGGTAGCGCACAAGCGCGCGGTGCGGCTGCGGCGGGATGACGCCGGTGAACGTGCCGTCGCCCGCGGTGTCGGTGGAGGCACTGCCGTTGTCCGTCATGGGCACGGTGGTCCAGTTGGCTGCGAGTTCGAAGGCACCGTTGGCGAGCTTGGGGTAGTCGGGATTGGCGACGATGTTGTTGAGCACTTCGGTGGTGGTGCGCGGCAATTCGGCGGGGATGAAGAGGCCGGGCGCGACGACCTGGTAGCGCAGATCTACATTGCCGAGGCCCTGGCGGTCGGAGATGCGCGCGGTGACGGTGATGGGATCGCCGCTGTCCGGCTGCTGCGGGGAGTGCGTCACGCCGCGCACCGCGGGGGTGCCGTTGGCGGCGAAGACGGAGTTCTGCGCGCCGGGCGTGGCTTTGAACTGCGTCGCGGTGCCGAGCTGGGCATCTATGGCGAAGTCGAAGATGTTGTAGAGGTTGGGATCGTCCTGACCGTTCGGACCTCCGCGCAGCCGCGGGCTTTTCGCCCAGCCCTGGATGGCGAGCGTGTTGGTGCCGGTGACGAGATAGCTGGCCGCGTTGGTCAGCACGAGTTCGCTCCACGGATCGTTGCCGCGCTCATAGGTGCCCTGGAAATTGAACGCCGGGTCCGCGGGCGCGCCGGGGCTGAATCCGAAACGCGCGACTTCCACGCCGTTGAGATAAACGATAGCGGCGTCGTTGTGCATGACGCGCAGGAAGAGCGCGGACGGCGGCGCGCCGGCGACGGTGAACGTGCGGCGGAAACAGACCGATTGATAATTCACCGTGAAGTTCGTGAGCGACTCCGTGGCGCTGGCGGCATAGATGGCCATGTCCGTGCCGGCATTGGCGGCGGTGAGTTGCGTGCCGAGCGTGACACCGGTCTCAGTGGACGTGGCAGTCGCGGCGTTGCTGTTGACCTTGAAGAGCCCGACGGGCGCGGTGCCGTTGCGCCAGGTGGCGTCCTCCGAGAAGCCAGTGGCGCGCCAGGCATTCGCCGGCGCCGAGGCTTCGCTGCTACCCGGACGGTAGCGCCAGCCGGCAGTGCCGCGGGCGATGTAAGTCGTCGCCGCCGGGCTGGTGGTCGCCGCTTTCCAGTGACCGCCGAGGTCGTTGTCGAGCGACGGATTCACCAGTTCGAGTGACGGGCCGTCGCCATTCGCCGGCACCGGCCAGGGCGTGTTGTTGCCGTAGTCCACTTCATCAATGCGTGCGTTGGTGGAGTCGCGCAGGACGATGTTTTCGCCATCGCTGCTGAGTCCGCCGGTCCAGGGACCGAGGGTTGTCGCGCCCCAGAGCGCCAGCACCGTCGCAGGATTCGCCGACACCACAAGATAGCCGCCGGCGGGGATCGTACTCGAAGGCGCGGCGGGGAAAAGGAAGTCCACTGCGCCGCTAAGCCGCCAGTTGCTGAGGTCCACCGGCGTGCCGAATGGATTGTGCAGCTCGATGAACTCCGCGCCGATCCGGTTGTTCGGCGAGTTGTAGAAAATCTCGTTGATCTTCACATGCAGGTCCGGCGGGCCGACGGTGAACGTGACCACCTTCTCATAGCTCTGCCCGGTCTGGTCGGTGACGCGCAGGCGGATGCTCACGGTCTGACTGAGCGCGCCGGAGAAGTTGCGCGCGGAGATGAGTTGATTGCCCGAGAGCGTGAAGTCCGCGTTGTTAGTATCGCCCGCGCCGGCCACGAGCGTGAACGTGTGCGTCTCCTTGCAGCCAGGATCAGTGGCCGAGAGCCGCGCGATCATGGTGCCGATGGTATCATCCGTTTTCAAAGCGGAGTCTGAGAGCACGATGTCCACCGGCACCGTGGCCGGGCAGACGTTGAGACTAACGGTCGCGGTATTCGAGTCGAACGTGCCGTCATTGACCTTGAAAGTGAAACTGTCAGGCCCGGTGGCGGGGCCGGTCGGCGTGTAGATCACATTCGGCGCGGTGCCGGTGAGCGCGCCATTCCCCGGCGGCGTCACGATGCTCCACGTCAGCGCCTCATTGTCCGGGTCCATCGCCGTGAGCCGGATGGCCTTCGCCGCCATGAACGGCACGTCCACCGACTGCGCATCCGCGATCGGCGCATCCGGGCGGATGTAGAAGGAGATGGTGGCGATGTTGGAATCGAAGGTGCCGTTGTTCGTCTTCACCTGCATGGAGTCCGGGCCGCCGTAGTTCGTGTGCGGCGTGAAGGTGAAGACGGGGCCGCTGCCCGTGACATTGCCGTGCGCCGGCGGCGCGACCACGATCCAGGTGAGCGGGAGGTTCCGCGGATCGGTGGCCGTGAGCGTGACGTTGGAAGGGACATTCGCCGGCAGCGGGATGGTCTTGTCGTCGGTAACGGGCCGCGCGGAAAGTAACGTCACCGTGGTCGTGGCCGTGCGCGTGGAAGAGCCGTTCGTCGTGGTCAGCGTGTAGGTCGTGTTCGCCGCCGGTGAGACCATCACTGAGCCGGTGCCCGAGGGCGTGACATTCCCGATCCCATGGTTGATGCTGGTGGTGGTGCTGTTGAGCGGATCGGTGATGCTCCAAAACAGCGGAGTGGATTCACCTTCATAAATGCTGAACCGCTCCGGCGCGAAGCAGTCCACATGGAACGGGCTGACAAACGCGGCATCCGGCCCCGCGGTCATGCTGGCGGCGAGGTCCTCCGCCGTCAGCGCGCCGTCATAGACGCGGAACTCATTGAACGAGCCGTTGAAGTTGTTGGAGCTCGTTACGTTGGCGCGGCCCAGCCAGTTGTTGTTGTCCTTGATGGTCGAGAGGAGGCGCCCGGGATTGATGGAAGCGACAAGCGCTCCATTGCGGTAATAGCGCGCCTGGGACGAACCGTTCGGCGCGCCATCCATGTCGAAGACCACGGCAAGGTGCAGCGGCGTGCCTGCGGTGAAGGTCACGGACGCATCCTGCGAGGTGGTCACGCCGCCCTCGCGCAGTTCGAGCCGGTTGGTCGTCGTGGTGTTACTCACCTGGGCGAAGGCTGTGAGGTATTCATCCGCGGCGCCGGAACCGCCGGGCGCGAGGATTTCCAGACCGCCGTTGGCCTGCGAGCTGCCGAAGTCGAAGAAGCGCGAGCCATTCTGCGAGCCATTCATCGTGACCCACGTTTCAAAGGTGGCATCACCCGAGCGTGTCGAAAGAATGCCGTTGGGCAGGTCCACATACGGCGTGGTGATGGAGGATCCGCCGGGCAGCGAGATCTGGGTGCCGGTGAGCGTGGCATTGGTGGTGCCATTGGTGCGGATGAACGCATTCCCCGCCACGCCGCCCACTGAGTCGGTGAGCACGGTGCCGTTCGTCCCCGTGCCGGCGGGGTCGCTAAAGGAATAGCGGTGCCGCAGCACCAGCGGCTGACAGCGCGCCAGCAGCGGCACGCTGGCCGTGACCGTCCCGTCCCCATTCGTCGCCGTCAGCGTGAACGTGCCGCCGGCGGCCGGCGTGAACAGGACACTGCCGGTATTGCCCGAGATCGCGGCGACTCCGTTGTCAATGCTCAGCGCCGTGAGCGGCTTACTCGCGGCAGTGGCGATATTCCATGTGAACGTCACCTGCTGCCCGGGAAGGAATGTCGGCGGCGCGGCGGTGAAGGAACTGATGACCGGCGGGATCGACACCGGCGTCTTGCCGAACAGCGTGGCGTCCAGATTGTAGCTCTCCCGCACTTCGGTCAGGTTCAGCGAGGTGTCATGCACCTTCACCCTGGCGATGCTGAGGTCGGCATTGTAACCCGCCGGCAGGAACGGCGCGACGTTGCTGTTCTGGCCCGCGATGACGATGTTGAACCCCTGGTGCGTGCTCAGCGTCAGCGCGCGAGAGTTGTTCACCCCGCCGTCCACGTAGAGCCGCACCGTCGCACCGTCGTAGGTATAAACGAGATGATGCCACTGATTTGCCAGCGGCTGCGGCAGCCAAGGCATGTCCGGCGTGTCCCAGTGCCCCACTGCACCCCAGGTGCCGTGATGGCCCCAGTTGAAAGACAGATTCGTCCCCACCGGCCCGCCGCGGTGGCCCCACGCCACCAATGACTCCTCGTCCACTGTCGCCGGATTCATGGCCCACACTTCAATGGTGCGCGCACCCTGCCCGCCGACACTGGTCGGCGCGATGGGACCGCTATAGTAAGTGGTGCTGCCGAGAAAGCGCACGGCATTGACCGGCGAGCCACCGCCCGCTCCGGGAGTCGCCAGAGCCACCTGCGGCACGGTCGCGCCACTCGTGAAATTTCCCGCAAGCGAGCCGGAATTGCTCCAGACAGGCAACGGCCCCACTGCCAGCGCGGTGGCGTCGAGATTGACCAGCACCGCGGCATCAAGATGCGCGAGCGGCATCGTGACCGCGGCGGAAAGGGAAAGTAAGATTCTCGGGTTACAATTCATAACATTGATGAGTCAATTCGTCCGGGCAACACCGGGACCCGGGATGCAGAGGAAGGAGGTTTTCCGGAGCGCGACGTGTTTTTAGCATCCCTCACTCATAAAAATGAAATGAAATTCATTACGAAATCAGCCACTCCGACTTAAAGGAATACATACCGCGTCATGCCTGCCGTGGCGGTTTCGCGCAGGCGGTTTCCGTTGTCATCCACCGCCGTGGTTCGGTCGCAGGGCCGGGTTTCCATTCCTACAATATCCCGTTCCGCGCCTGGACAATCCCACTCTCCTCCGCTATCTCCCGAACATCATGATTACGCCGCGCCTTCTCCCTGTTCTTCTGGCAGCTCCGCTCCTTACTCACGCGCAGACGGCCCTGCCGGATTTTTCCCTGCCGGACGTGAACACTTCCTCGCGCCGCCGCGGCATTACCGCTCAGCCCGTCTCCCCGCGAAATTATCTCCACCAAGCCACGGCATGGTATTTCGGCGACGAAGGGTGAGGCTACTGCCGGTCACAGTTTGTGTACCTCACAGAAATCTTCAACGAGTTGAACGGTCCCGCGGGGTCCACCGGCACCACGATTCTGCCGGCGGACATCATTGGCTTGAATCTGGCCACCGCAGGGCAAAGCTCCCTCATGTATGCCGGCAAGCCCCTCTCATGGGTGCGCGACACGGCAGCCGCCGGAGTGCAGACCGCGTGGGCCGCAGCCTACCGCGACGTGATCGTTCTCGACCCCCTCAACCACCGGGTTGGCACCTACAATCTCACCACCTATTCCCTCGCCGTTGCAGAGAACAAGGCCCAGATGAAAAGTATGATCGCCGCCGCCGCGACGCCCGCCGACACCGACAATGACAAGCTCCCCGACTATTGGGAAAGGTGGGCCTTCGGCGATCTCAGCCGCAACGGCGCCACAACGGGCACCAACGGCCTGAAGACGCTCCATCACTGGGCGCACTGCAGCACCGCACCCGCCACAGGTATCATCACCGGCCTGCCGGGTATCTACTTCACCTCTCCGGAAAATTACTTCTCGGTATTCTACACCCGCCGCCGCGGCACCGCCTTCGGCCTCACCGTATCACCGGAGTTTTCGCCGACCCTGACATCATGGACCACCACTGGTCACGGCTACGAAGAGTGGGGCATCAAACCCCGCTACGACGGCTCCGGCGGCGAAACTGTCGAGTGGCACTCCACCGTGCCCGCGCCACAGCCGTTTGTCAGGATCAAGGCCGCTCTTCCCTGAGCCCGCCGGTGCCGCGCCTCTCCCGTCAGGGTTCCACCCAGCCCTCACGCGCGAACGACTCGATCACCGCCTGCCGATGCACCGCATCGGCGGCCTTCATGCTGAGCTTGAGCGTGCAGGTGATGTGTTTCTCCCGGGCTTCGGGTTCGTCACCGTCGAATTGCAGGCCCAGCGCCTCCTCAATCTTTTTGTGAACTTCGGAATCCTTCGCGCAATAGGCAAAGACCGTTTCGCTGTTATCCTTGTCCACCAGCCGGAAGCAGACATGATTCTCTTTGTCAGTATAGGAGAAGTTGAAATAGTCGGAGGGGATCAGCGCCACCCGGAACTCCGCAGGCTTTTCCATGCCCTTCTTCACGAACTCCGCCCACGGCATTTCACACCAGCCGGTGTAACTCTCCCAGTCCACCATGGCCTCGCCCTTCTGCGGAATCTCGGCGCAGATGAACACTTCTTCGAAGGCGATCGTGATTCTGCTCAACACAAAGGTTTTGCCGTGCCGGTCCACTTCTTTCCAGTCCGTCCCAAACGTGAAAGTCACCGGCTGCGGCGGCGGCGCGGCGTAATGAGCCATCATGCGCGGCAGCGCCCGCTGCGGATTGCGGACAAACTTCGCCATCTCCTCCACCGACGATGCGCTCAAGAATCCCGTCACCGCCTTTTTTGCCAGTTCCATGCCGCGCACCGGATCCTCCGCCGGCTTCGGCTTCGGCTTCTTCGGCAGCGGGATCAGCGACCGCAGGCTGACCGGCACCCCCTGCGGAGACGGAGCCGCGGACGGACCGGCCGTCACCAGTGCGAGTGAGAGAACGAAAAGGCTGTTCATTGGCGGATGGTTTGCAGACACTTTGCCAGCGGGGCATTCATTCGTCCATGCCAAGTCTGCTGGCCTGGATGATTTCTTGCCAACTCCGAGAGCTGCAGCCAGGCCCGCATCAGGGCAGTGGAATCCGTGGCTTGCTCAGGTGTCAATGCAGGCAGCGATCCAACGGATTGGGCCGCGCTGCTTGCCAAACACCTGGTGATCCGCTATTCCAGTCCCTTCATGACCATCACCGACGCCACTCCCGCAGGAGAAAAGCTCCACAGCTTCACGCTCGATTCGCTCACCGAGCAGATGACCGTGCGCGAGATCATCCGGGCCCGCATCTGGCAGGAGGTCCAGGACTACAACCGCCAGTGCGGCGAAGTCTTCCACGGCCTCGTCCAGCCCACGGACGCCGAGCGCACCCTCAACGGCTTCCGCGTGAAACAGGCGAAGCCCATCAACTGGGAAGACCAGTTCGCCCGCGCCTGCGAGGCCTTCGAGCGCAACGGCTTCTTCATCCTCGCCGGCGAGCGCCAGGCGGATTCGCTCAATGAAATCATCGAAGTCCGCGTGGATACGGAGGTGCAGTTTGTGAAACTTTTGCCGCTGGTGGGAGGGTGAATATGGGATTGTTCTCTCGAAAGAAAACAGCAGTATCTGAGACTGCGCGCGTTCCAGACAGCCCGGATGGTTTCGCATGTTCAGGGGACGATCCGCTGGCCTCAGAGCATGGGGAGATATCTGTAGTCCTGTTGGAATTGGTGCGCGCTCCCGGAAAAAGCAGTGATTGGTATCGCTCGGACTGTACGAAGCTGACAAGCGCACAGCGGATTTTGGACCACGATTCTTCCGCGTGCAGCCGGTATGTCCCCGCGTTGATCGCCCGGTTGCAACACAGCGATGAGCAGAGTGAACTTGTGCGGACGCAGGTGGCGAACCCACAGCGGCTGCATAATCACCCAGCGTGGCAGGATACCCGGTCAATCCGCTTCATGTTATTCGATTTGCTGGAGCGACTGCTCCGGCGAAAACTGCCTATGCCGGCGGAAACCCTGCATCGACTGATAGACTGGTGTCTGAGTGCCAGGCGCTTTTCTGAGTATGAACATCCGATGTCTGCGCTGGTGGAGGCCGTAGAGCGATTGGCGGAAATGGAGGGACGCACCCCGGAGATCATCGCCACTGCCGCGCGGACCAGGCACATCCTCGACGGCAACTGGCAGGTGGATCACCGGCGGCGTAAGTTGATTGCCCGGCTTGAGCAAATCGAAGACGACTCACCGAAAATCCCGCTCGAGTCCGGCGAGGCTTGGTCGGACATGGCCAGGCAGGACATCGCGCAAACGACCGGACAACAATTTCAGGCTTGGCTGGAACTGCTGACGGCCTGCCGCGACGCCGCTAGTGCCGCACCTTCAACGAAGTGGATAAAGGCCGCTCGAAGTTTCATCACGCAGATAGGCGAAGCAGCCCTCCGCAGTGCTTTGCTCCGCTGGTTTCCGCTGACTGCCAGCCCGCGAACCAGGCACGCTCTGAACGAAATGGAATGGCAGGAACGATGCATGGGAGAGGAATTGAGTCGAAACTATCAATTGGTGCATCACGGACTGCTGCCGGGAAGGCCGTCGTGGGAATATCGTACGCTGTTTCTCAATGCCGCCAAAGCCTCCGGCAATATCTGGACATGGCTGCGGGGTTTTTCCAGCCAGCCGGAAGTAGCAGGAGCCTATCTGAGAGCGCCTCCTGCAATCTTAGTTCCCCCGGAACCTCCGCCCTACGATGCCGTGGAGGAAAAGCTCCTGCTGGAACCGCACATGGACATCCTGCGCGGCCTGGCTTGGGTCGCAGGACTGATGCCCGGCCCTGACATGGCGCGCGCGTTGACGGCCCTCGCACTGAGTGCCTATCGCAAAGTCCCCGGCAAGGGTCCGCGGGCGGTGAGGGTGGGCAATGCGTGCATCACGGCGCTGTCCATGATGGGAGGGCTGGAGGCGGTGGGGCAACTGGCGGTGTTGAAGGTGAAGGTGAAATTCGGCACGGCGCAGGCGCAGATCGAGAAGGCACTCATCGCCTGCGCGGAGAAGTCAGGCATTCCACGGGATGAACTCGAAGAGATGAGTGTGCCGGCTTACGGCCTCACGGAAGTGGGGCGCGGCGTGGAGCGGCTGGGTGAGTTCACCGCGGAGTTGCTGGTGGCCGGCGTGCATGAAGTGGCGCTCGTTTGGCGCGGACATGACGGAAAGGAAAAGAAGTCGCTGCCCGCGGCGGTGAAGACGCAATTCAAAGAGGAACTCAAGGAACTGGCTGCCGCGAAGAAGGACATCGAACGAATGCTGCCCGCGCAGGCGGAGCGACTGGATGCGCTCTTCCTCGCGCGGAAGTCGTGGGCGCTGGAGCCCTGGCTGGAACACTACATCCAGCATCCGCTGGTCGGCGTGCTGGCGCGGCGGCTGATTTGGAATTTCACCACTGGTGGCGTGACGACGCCAGGGATTTGGGTGGATGACAAACTTGTGGACCGCACCGGTGCGCCGGTTTCGCTCGATGCCGCACTGACGCGCGTGTCGCTGTGGCAACCGCTGGATCAGTCGCCGGATGTGGTGCTCGGCTGGCGCGGGTTTTTGGAGGAATGGCAAATCCGTCAGCCGTTCAAGCAGGCGCACCGCGAGATTTATCTGCTGACGCCCGCCGAGGCGGAGACGGTGAATTATTCCAACCGCTTCGCCGCGCACATGCTGCGGCAACATCAGTTCAACGCGCTCTGCGCTGCGCGCGGTTGGAAAAACAAACTGCGCCTCATGGTGGACGACAGCTATCCGCCGGCCTCGCGCACTCTTCCGCAATGGGGACTGCGCGCCGAGTTTTGGGTGGAGGGGGCCGGCGACAACTTCGGCACGGACACGAACGAGAGCGGCGTCTATCTCCATGTCGCCACGGATCAGGTGCGCTTCTACCGCATGGAGGCCGCGCAGCCCCGCGTTCACGCTTATGGCGGGAGCTACGAAGGCGGCGGCGAACCGCTGCGCCTCGCGGAGGTGCCGCGCCTCGTCTTCTCCGAAATCATGCGCGACGTGGATCTCTTCGTCGGCGTGGCCAGCGTGGGGAACGATCCGATGTGGCGCGATGGTGGACGGCACGAGGCGTTCGGCCAGCACTGGCAGCATTTCGCTTTCGGCGATCTCTCCGCCACCGCACAGACGCGGCGCGATGTGCTCCAGCGCCTCGTTCCGAAACTGAAAATCGCCGGGCAGTGCTCCTTCGAGGACAAGTTCCTCCTCGTCCGCGGCAAACTACACACCTACAAAATCCACCTCGGGAGCGGCAACATCCTCATGTCACCGAATGACCAGTATCTCTGCATCGTCGCCTCGCGCGGCAAATCAGAGCCAGGGAATATCTTCCTCCCCTTCGAGGGCGATGCCGTGCTTTCCATCATCCTCAGCAAAGCCCTGCTGCTCGCCGCCGATGACAAGATAACGGACCCGGCGATCACGCGGCAGTTGTGAAGACGCTCACGCTGGCAGACGGTCTTCCAACACGTTTCGGATCCGTGACGGGTTCCGTTTGCCACTAATTACAGCGAGCACGAAACGGATGTCCTGGCCCTCCGGCTCGAAGAAAACCTTGTGGGAAAATCGACGCAATTTGATCCAACGGATTGTGCATCCGGCGGCATAAAGTGTGGTGACGGCGCGATCACTGGTGAGGTTGCGCAAGGCAGAACGGAAGTCCTCTTTGAAAGCCGCGGCAAGACCCGCATCAATCTCTTCAAAATACGCTGTGGCCTCGCGATAATCGTTCGCCGCATCCGGATGGTGGATCAGCCTATAACGAAAAGCCATACGCTTCCTCTGTCGTCAATCCTTTGATATTCCCCGAACGCAAATCGCTGGCGCGTTTAGTGAGTTCAGCGAGCAGCACCGGGTCCACCGCGGCGGATTCGTCCAGACTGTCGAGGAGGAAATCCACCAGACCCGCACGTTCCAGCGCAGGGAGTTGGAGCGCTTCCAAAGTAAGCGAAGACATTGTAGCGGACATGCCGGAAGTGTTCTCATTTTGCCGCCTGCGGTCAAGTTGGCAATTACCTCGCCGCCACGAGGTCATAGCCGCGCCAGTCATGGACGGTGACATCGGCAAATTGACCAGCCGGGAGTTTTTTGTCCACGAAGACGGTGCCGTCAATGTCGGGAGCGTCCCACGCGGTGCGGGCGGTGCCGGGTTTCTCCACCAGCACGCGCTGGGTGCGGCCGACCTGTGAGGCGTTGAGTTCTTCGGCAATCACTTGCAGTTCCCGCATGGCACGGTTCCACCGGCTTTCGATCGTCCTGTGGTGGACTTTTTCATCGAACTTGTAAGCCTTGGTACCTTCCTCACGGCTGTAACGGAAGACACCGGCACGCTCGAATCTAGTCTCCCGGATGAAGTCGAGCAGTTCAGTAAAGTCCTCCTCGGTCTCACCAGGAAAACCGACGATGAACGTGGTGCGGATGGCGAGTCCCGGAATGCCGGCGCGCATCCGGCGGATGAGGTCGCGGATATAATCGCCGCCGGTCTCGCGCTGCATGATCTTCAGCATGCGGTCGGAGATGTGCTGCAGGGGAATGTCCACGTAACGCGCGACTTTCGGGCACTCGGCGATGGTCTTGATGAGTTCATCACTCCAGTGCGCGGGGTGAGTGTAGAGGAGCCTGATCCAGAAGTCGCCGGGGATGTCGTTGAGCGCGCGGAGCAGGGTCGCCAGTGATTCGCCGCGCGTGCTGTCCACCGGGCTGCGCGGATTCGGCCGGGCCTCGGTCCATTTATCCATGCCAAAGTAGGTAAGATCCTGACTGATGAGGTTGATCTCTTTCACCCCGCTCTTCACAAGCTGCTCAACTTCCTTGACGACACTCTCCTGAGTGCGGCTGCGGTGACGTCCGCGGATTTTCGGGATGATGCAAAAAGAGCAGGTGTGATTGCAGCCTTCCGCGATTTTCACATACGCCATGTGCTTCGGCGTGAGACGAAAGCGCGGGGTATCGAAGTCAGGAATGAAGCGCGGCTGTTTGGTGACGTGATTGTCCGGCGCGGCGTGCGCCTTTCCAAGAAGCCCCTCAATGATGGGCGCGACCTGCGTGATTTGATCGAGCCCAATGAAGGCGTCCACTTCCGGCATCAGTCCTGGCAGTTCCTTGCTGAACCGCTGCGAGAGGCAGCCGGCGACGATGATCTTCTGCCGCTTCCGCTTTTTGTCAGTCGAGCGCCCGTCAATCGCCCCCTCAACGGTGCCGATGCTCTCCCGCTTGGCCATGTCTATAAATGAACAGGTATTCACAATGAGCACGTCCGCCTCGCGCTCATTGGAAGTCATCTCCATGCCCGCAGCATGGAGGTGACCGATCATGATTTCGCTATCAATGAGGTTTTTGGCGCAACCGAGGGAAACGAGGCCGACTTTGATCATGGGAAAGGAAGAGTGGGATGGAAAGGGGGGCGGAACGTGTACCCGGTGCGCCGGAGGGAAAGCAGGAAGTGAATGACGAAATCCGAATGACGAAGCCCGAATGACGAGTGGCGCAGGCCATGCCATCCTGTAATTCCTCATTTCTCATTTCTTCATTTTTAATTCGCCCCCATGGACGTTCTCTCCATCGCCCTTACCCTCTTGCTCGTCATGGATCCGCTGGGGAACATCCCCAACTTCATGGCCGCACTGAAATCCGTGCCGGAGGCCCGGCGGTCGCGGGTCATCCTGCGCGAGTGCCTGTTCGCGCTGGGGATTTTGCTGGCGGTGTTTGTTGGCGGGCGCGGGTTTATGGCGATCTTCGGGCTCAGCGTCGAGGCGCTGCGTATTGCCGGCGGAATCATGCTCTTCCTCATCGCGCTGCGTATGATCTTTCCCGAAGGCCGGGGCGAACGGCCGGAACAGCATGAGGAGGAACCGTTTATCGTGCCGCTGGCCACTCCGCTCATTGCCGGGCCGTCGCTCATCGCCACCATCATGATTCTGTCAGGGAATCCGGCCATGAACCGCGTCGGGGTGCTCACCGCGATCTTCTCCTCGTGGGGCGTGAGCACGGTCATCCTGTTGAGTGCGCCGTTCTTTGCCCGCATTCTCCGGCGTCGCGGGCTCATGGCCGTGGAGCGGCTCATGGGCATGCTGCTCATCGTCGTAAGCGTGCAAATGTTTCTCGACGGCCTGCATTTCCAGCCGCGGTCGCAGTGACGGCTAGCAGCCGGACTCCCCTTTGGCCCGCGGCTCGGCACTGACGCGATCAACGGCACCGGAGCTGGTCACAAACGGTCCGCCCGCGAGCGGGGCCACCCCGGTGAAGGCCACATCAGGCATGTCCGAGGGCTTGCCGGCCAGCGGAAAGTCTTTGCGCAGCGGGTGATAGGGATAGCCGTCCCACATCAGAATGCGGCGCAGGTCCGGGTGCCCCTTGAAACGAATGCCCATCATGTCGTAAACCTCGCGCTCATGCCAGTCAGCGGTCGGCCACAGTTGGGAAACCGTTGGCACTTCCGCATCCTCAGCCACCGTGGCCTTGATGCGCAGGTGGATCTTCCCGGTGATGGAGTAAAGCTCATACACCATCTCGAACCGCGGCTCCTGCCCCAGGTGATCCACGCTGCTGACATCCAGCAGGAGATCGAAAGCAATCTCGTCGCGCAGCCAGCGCATCACCGGTTCCAAACTCTCCACTTTCAAAACAACTGTCTGCTCGCCGCGAAACTCCGCCTTCGACACAAAGGCGGCGGGGAACTTTTCCTGAATGGCGTGAGCGATTTGAGCAGCGGTCATGGTGGAAGTGGGGTGGGCGGTTTTAGAATCCGGAGGCGGGGGGCGCAACCAACAAAAAGCTCCAAATTCGAAGCTCCAGCCGACGGAAGGGAGACCACCGAACAACTCTTCTTACCTGCTGAGGCAACCACCAGGGAAGCTCCAGACACAAAATGCCTCGCGACGACACGACTCCGTCGTTTGGTGCCTGGTGCTTGATGTTTCTTTGGGGCTTGGCGCTTGGTGCTTGATGTTTTTCCCGGCCCTGCGAAAACGCCCCCAACCCGATGAGCGACCCCTCCCCGCCCTCTCCCGCACTTCTCTCCCCTGCCGAGGAGAAATTCGAGTATTGGCGGTGCCGGGCGGGTTTTGTGCTCGGACCGCTGGCGTTTATTCTGCTGCTCATGTTTCCGATTCCCGGACTGACTCCGGAGGCGCAGAGGCTCGTGCCGGCGCTGGCGCTGGCGATTATCTTTTGGGTCACGGAAGCGATCCCGATGGCCGCGACGGCGCTGCTCGCACCGGCACTGTGCATTCCACTCGGAGTGGCGAAGGATAAGGAAGTCCTCGCGCCCTTCGCGCATCCCTCCATTTTTCTGTTCATCGGGAGTTTCATGCTCGCCGAAGCCATGCGCGTCCACGGGCTCGACCGGCGCATGGCCCTGTGGCTCCTTACGAAACGCGGCGTCACGCGCACGCCGTTCACACTCTTCGCTGCGCTCGGCTGCATGACCGCGCTGCTTTCCATGTGGATGAGCAATGTGGCCACCACCGCCATGATGATGCCGATCGCCCTCAGCATCCTCGCCAATTGCCCGGGGCTGAACGAATGCCCGCGCGTGAGGTGCAACATGGTGCTTCTCATCGCTTTCGCCGCCTCCATCGGCGGACTCGGCACGCCCGTCGGCACGCCGCCGAATATCATCGCCATGGGGTTCCTGCGCGATCTCGGCGGTGCCAGGATCACCTTCCTCGACTGGATGAAACTGGGCGTGCCCCTCGTCATTGTGCTCATGGCCTTCCTCCTGTGGCTGCTTCGTCCGCGCGGCCTCAAATTCAAGGACCGGTCCGCCATGGAAGCCACCCTCCGTTTGCAGCGCGCGGCGCTGGGGCCGATCACGGCCGGCGAACGGAATGCAGCCATCATCTTCTCCACCGCCTTCACACTCTGGATGTATCCCGGGGTCGTGGAACTCATCGCCGGTGAAAAAATTCTCGGTGCGCAATGGCTGGCCAAATACCTGCCGGAGGAAACCGTGGGTCTGCTCGCCGGTCTGCTCGTGTTTCTGTTGCCCGTAAATTTGAAGGAATGGCAGTTCACCCTGTCATGGCGGCAGGCCGTGAAAATCGACTGGGGCACCATCTTTCTGTTCGCCGGCGGACTCTCGCTGGGCACCATGATTTTCCAAACCGGTCTCGCCAAAGCGATGGGCAATGGCATGGTCGCGTCCCTCGGCACCCCTGGCCTGTGGGTGCTTGTGGCCGCGGGCATTTTCCTCAGTCTCCTGTTGAGCGAGGCCACTTCCAATACCGCCTCTGCCAACGTCATGGTCCCGCTCATGATCATCATGGCCCAACAGTCAGGCCTGCCCGTAATCCCCGTCGCCCTCGCCACCGGCCTCGCATGCAGTTTTGGCTTCATGCTCCCGGTGTCCACCGGCCCGAACGCCCTAGCCTACAGCACCGGTCACATCCCCCTGCCCCGCATGATAAAGAGCGGCATCTTCCTCGACCTCGCCGGTGCGGTAGCCATCTGGCTGGTTGTGTGGGCGTTCTATTGAGAAAATGACGAAGTCCGAAGACCAAAATCCGAAAAAATAACGAAGCAGGAATGACGAGTGTCCCGACACGCCTCGTTTTCATCATTCAGGCTTCCTTCGGATTTCTTAATTCTGATTTCGTCATCCCCGCAGGGTCATCTTTTCAGTGGAAATCTGATAAACGGCCCTCAAGGTGCCCGTTCGGTTCCTTCCGATTTACTCATCCAAAGACTGCACCTCCATGGCTTCGCCCACCACCACTCCCGTCCCCGCTGTTCCGTCATCGTCCGCTTCGAGCGGGAGTTGCTGCTGCGGCCCGTCGCTCGCTTACCTTCTTTTGCGCGTGGCTCTGGGCGTCATGCTGATGCTCTACGGAGTTGAGAAATTCAAGAGCCCGGCTCCCCCCTACAATTACAGTTTCAGCTACTGGCACGACACCCTCAATTCCGAGGGTGCAGTGGAGAAGGCCGGCAAATGGGTCAACGTAGCCAAGCCGGTGTTCGAGTATGGCGGATTCAATAACACCGCGGTTTACGGCGAAAAGACGGTGAACTTTTTCACCCACGTCTTTAAGACCTACGCGATCGGCCTGCCCTATGCCATGATCGCGGTTGGCTTTTTCATTCTCATTGGATTCCTCAACCGAATATCGCTCCTCCTTGGAGGTGGTATCTGGATTTCTCTGGCGATGGGACAGTTAACACTGATCGACAGCCCCACCGTCAGCATCCTGATGCAGTTCTTCCTTTACCACGTCGTCGCCATTGCCCTGGTGAAGTACAATCGCTGGAGTCTCACCCGCTTCTAAAGGTCCGTGCCGCACACTGGCTGAAACCCACGCAGCCGCCACCGCCCACCGCACTCCCCACTATGAGCAAAGCACCGCAATCCCCGGGCGCCGGACGCCTGCAGAAGGATCTCACCCGCCGCAAGTTCCTGCGCAATACCGCCGTCACCGCCACCGCACTCAGCTACAGCCGCATCGCCGCCCGCGCCGCCGGCAGCGTGCCCTCGGACGCTCTCAACGTCGGCCTCGTCGGCTGCGGGCAGCAGGGCATGGCCGCTCTCGTCGCGAGCATGGTGCGCATGCCGGGTATTCGCTTTGCCGCGATCTCCGACATCTGGGATCTCAAACGCCGCTCTGCCAAACAGGCCCTCGACCCTGCCAAGACAGTCGGAACCCAGGACTTTGAGAGGATTGAGGACATGCTCTCGACCGTGAAGGAACTGGACTGCGTCGTCATCGCCACGCCTGACTGGCTTCATGCCCCTCATTCCCGCATGTCCCTGGAAGCCGGAAAGCATGTCTATTGCGAGAAGATGATGTCGAACAGCCTCGAAGGCGCCGCCGACATGGTGAAGGCTCAGCGCCAGACCGGCAAACTCTTCCAGGTCGGCCACCAGCGCCGCAGCAACCCGCGCTACATTTTCATGCGCGACAGGCTCATCCGCGAGAAACGCCTGCTCGGACAGATTACCCATCTCTACGGTCAGTGGAACCGCTCGGTCAAAGAGCCGCTCATGCCAAACCTCACGGCGGCTGAAATGGAAAAAATCACCAAAGCCGGCTACGCCAACAAGCTGGAATTCGCCAACTGGCGGCAGTTTAAAAAATACGGCGGCGGCCCCATCTCCGACCTCGGCGCGCACCAGATTGACATCTTCAACTGGCTCCTCGGCACCACGCCGAAGTCGCTTACCGCCGTGGGCGGACTCGACTACTTCAAGAACCGCCCGCTTCAGGGCGGCGGCACCTTCAGCTACGAGCAACTCGACAACGCGATGCTTATCTATGAATACGATGTGCCGGACCACGGCCTCGTGCGTGTCCTGTATCAGGTCCTGACAACGACCGGCTCACAGAATTACTACGAGAAGATCATGGGCGTCGAAGGCACCATCGTGATCTCCGAGCAGCAGCAGAACGGCAATCAGGTCTATCGCGAAAAGGACACGACCGCCGACAAGGTAGGCGACTGGGAGCGCCTCGTGCCCGAAGGCCTCCTCCGCAGGCCGCCGTCCACCGTTTACAACAAGTTCTGGGAGCGTCCGAAAATGTGGAACCGCCCGGATCCGTGGCTGGAAAAGGAAGGCGTTCAGGACGTGCGCGTCTCCGTCGCCGCCGACCCCTACGAAATCCCCGCCCTGCCCAAACACCTCGACGAAATGCCGCCGCACCAGCACCACCTGGAGAACTTCTTTAACACCGTGCGCAAGGGCGGCAAACAAACGGACCTCAACTGCCCCGTCGCCGATGCCTACAAGTGCGCCCGCGCCGTGCTCGCCGTAAACGATGCCGTCGCCCAGAAGAAGCGTATTGATTTCAAACCCGAAGACTTCGAGGTCGCCTAACCCCGTCCCATCCGCCAACATGAAAAAGCACACTCTCACTCTCCTCGCCGGGGCGTTCGCCCTCGTTTCCTGCGACAAGCCCGCCGCCGGGCTCGATCCGCTCCAGGTCAGCGCCGAGAAGTCACCCTACGACGGTTCCGCCGTAGTGACTCCCGTCGCCGCACCCGCCCCTGATGTCGCCACTCCGGTGGCAAAGCCGGCGACCACAGCCGCGCCCGCTGTTCCTGTCGCCGCGGCCCCTGGCAAGACCACCATCAAGCCGGAAATGCCCAAGCCGCTCTTTGTCGGCACCCCGCTGCCCACCAATTACAATCCGCCTAACCTCGAAGATCCCGCCAAGGTCAAACCCACCCTGGAAGTCCAGGTGCCGGAAGGCGTCACGCTGCTCTCCAAGGGCAAGCCGGTGACCAGTTCCGACACCGCTCCACTCGGCGAACTCTCGCTGCTGACCGACGGCGACAAAGGCGGCGATGACGGCTTCGGCGTCGAATTGCTTCCCATGAAGCAGCACATCCAGATCGACCTCGGTGAGGCAAAGGAAATCTGGCTCATCTGGCTCTGGCACTATCACAAGCAGGGTGTCGTCTATAAGGACGTCATCGTGCAAGTGTCGGACGATCCGGAGTTCAAGATGTTCACCAACGTCTTCAATAACGACTTCGACAACTCCCTCGGCTTCGGTGCCGGCACGGACGCCTCATGGGTCGAGACCAACCACGGCCGCCCCATGCGGGTGAACGGCGTCAAAGGCCGCTACGTCCGCTTCTATTCCTGCGGCCGCAGCCTCGACGACACCAATCAGTACATCGAAGCTGAAATTTACGGCAAATAACGGGTCCCTTCCTCCGCCGCCGCCCCTCACCGGGCGGCGGCTTTTTTTTGCTCTTCCTTCTCTTCGTTTCCCTCTGTTCAAGTCTCTGCTTTCTCTGCTCCCTTCTGTTCAAATTCCTCCCTAATGACATCCCCCCGCCAAGGACTCCTCGCCGCCGGCAAC
>JANNVM010000644.1:0-2810 GCA_031414455.1 Verrucomicrobiota bacterium | reverse complement strand
CCCCGCCCGCCCCGGCCATTTCCGTGCAGCCGCAGGGCGGCAACTTCACCCCCGGCAGTTTCGTCAACCTCATCGCCACGCAGACCTCCGGTTACAGGTTCGTATGGAATAAAGACGGCCAGCCTCTGCCCGACGACAGCTTCATCCTGGCATCCAGGACCGCGCCACGCCGCTACCTCGTGCCGCTTACCAATCCTGGACTTACCTGGCGCAACGGGGCCGCCTTCAATGACTCGACATGGACACCCGTCTCCGGCGGCATCGGCTATGACACCGCTGTTGCAGCCGGTCAGGTGGACTATCGTCCGCACATCGCCGCCGGCGGCAATGTCCAGTCGCTGATGAGCGGGAACGGCAGGCCCCCCTCTGCGCTCATCCGTATTCCGTTTACCATTACGGAAGCCGCAGCCATCAGCAGCCTCCAGCTCCTCGTGCAATCCGACGACGGCTTCGTCGCATGGCTCAACGGCACGGAGGTCGCCTCCCTGAACCGCTCCGCCACCGTCAACTTCGACACTTCCGCCAGCGCCACGACACCCGACGGTACTGCCGACGATTTTCGTCAAACCAACATCTCCCGCTTCACGCCGCTCCTGCGTGCCGGCGAAAACCTGCTCGCCATCCAGGCGATGAACGAGGCCAGTACTTCCGACGACTTCCTCTTCAACTGTGAACTTCGCGGCGGCATAGACGCCACCAGCACGCGCCGGCTCATTCTGCCGTCCGTCCAGGTCGCGGACGCCGGCAGCTACACACTCACCATAACCAATTCAACCGGCACCATCACCAGCGACCCCGCGGTTATCGTTCTGCCTCCGTCCATCGAGTCGCATCCCGCCTCCGTTGCCATCCCGGGCGGTGAAACCGCCATGCTCAGCGTGGAAGCCATCACCTCGCCGCCCTGGACCTATCAATGGTTCCGCGGCGTCAGCGGCGACGAAGCCAATCCCGTAACCGGTGCCACCGCGGTCACCTTCATCACCCCGCCGCTCACCGCCGCGGAGAAATACTGGGTCCGCGTCAGCAATCCCGCCGGCAGCGTGAACTCCAACACCGCCGACGTCACCATCACCGTCCCCGCGCTCCCTCCTGTCATCTCCGCGCCGCCGCAATCCGTCATCATAGACGCCGGGGCCACTGCACAGTTCACCGTCGGAGCCACCGGCACCCCGCCGCTTTCCTATCAATGGTACAGCGGGGCCTCCGGCGACACCAGCGATCTCATCGAGGGGGCCGGTGCCGCCACCTTTACTACGCTCCCCCTCACCGCGCCCTTCACCTGCTGGGTCCGTGTCCGCAATCCCTCCGGCCCCACCGATTCCCTCTCGGTCACCGCCTTCATTCGCGATCCCTTCCTCACCTGGCAGCGCGACCGCTTCACTCCTGAAGAACTGGCGGCACCGGAAATTTCCGGCCCGAACGCAGACCCGGACGGCGACGGCGTCACCAACGATCAAGAGTATATTTTCGGCACGCAGCCCAAAACCGCGCAGCCCGCTCCCCTGCTGAGCATTGGCCTCAGCGGCGCAACGATCCCGCTCACGTTCACCGCACTTAAGGCCGCCGGTCCCGGATACGCCGCGCGCGCCCGGCATTACACCGTCGAGACCACCGGCGATCTCAGCACCGGCCCGTGGACCCCTCTGCCGCTTTTTGAAGACATCGTTGGCAACGATCAAACCGTTACCGCCACTATCACACCGGGCTCCGCAAGAACCTTCTGCCGCCTGCGCATCCGGCTGATGCCGTAGCGCAGGGAGCGGTTACGACGGCCTTCCCGTCAACTCTTCTGTTCCATTGTCCGGGGAGCGGAAATGACGCCGGAGCTGCACAGACGATGCGCAAATCGTGTTCTTATCTTTGGAATAATTCACAGTCCTGGTTTTCCCTATCCGTTAGTTGTATCAGGAATCTATCCGGACTGTTACCAAAACCGGCGTAGGTGACAGGAAACTTAATGGAGCCTTCCCGGGCGGGCCTTAAAGGTGTGGGACCGCCCTATGAACTCCTCGTTTCTCCGTCACCGTTCCGCCCTTATTCGCCGCCGCGGCTTTCCCGCACGCCTCGGCTCACTCGTTCTCCTCATTCAACGTTCCCCGCTGCTGAAACTCCTTCCGGAAGCCCGGGTCCTTTCCACCTCCGGATTCAGCGACGCCCTGCAGTGGACCGTCCTCGCCGTCACCGGGCTCGGCGCATTCGACTCGGTTTCCGGTGCCACCGCGGTGGCCCAGGTCCTGCCCACTTCCGGCTCCCCCACCGTCACCAGTACCGGCGGAGTCAATCTGAACTTCGTGTTTCAAGTCACGGGGGCCGGCGGTCATACACCCAACGCCTTTCAGGTGACAGGCGCTCTGCCCGCAGGCCTGGTGCAAACCGGATTGAAAAACAGCAAGACCGACTCCCTCTCGGGAACTCCCCTGCAAACCGGAAGCTTCCCGGTCACCATCATCGCATGGGAGAATTCCGGATTTTCCGGACGCAGCGCGCGCGGCAATTTTACGATCAACGTGGCTGCCGCGCCCGCGCCCGCCATCACCGCACAACCCGCCGGCGGCAACTTCACTCCCGGCAGTTTCGTGAGCCTCACCACCGGGCACACTAACGGCTTCACCTTCACCTGGAAGAAAGACGGCGTGGCCCTGCCTGCCAGCACCACTGCCCTGGCTTCACTCACCACTCCACGAAAATTCCTTGTTCCCACCGTCGATCCCGGCGCAGGGTGGCGCAGCGGTGATGCCTTCACGGACTCCGCATGGACCACCGTCTCCGGCGGCATTGGCTACGACACCAATATCTCACCGGTAAACTAC
>JANNVM010000643.1:0-3328 GCA_031414455.1 Verrucomicrobiota bacterium | reverse complement strand
CGCGGAAGTGCTCCTGGAATTCGCCTATCCCTTCGGAACGAAGCCGGCTGGCCAGATAAAATTCACCGTCGAGGACACCGGCGGCTTCCAAAACTGGAAGACCCGCACCGTGGGCACCTTCGAGACCGCGGAGGATTCGCCGTTCACGCTGAAAGTGATCCCCCAAACCAAACCCGGCGCCGCTGTGATGGACCTGCGGCAGATCGTGCTGCGTCCGGTGAGGGAAGCCAGGGCGGTGAAGTGAGGAGGGCAAGTTCCCAGGAACTTTACCGTCGCTCCCGGCACTCAAACACCGCGGCAGGCTCTGCCATTAACAGATAATTTGGGTCGATCCCCGGAAATCGTTGCCCCATTTCAGCTTTGACCAAAAGCCTCCAAAGCGGCAATGGCCCGTCGGAGACTTTCTGAGGTTTTCGCAGCCCGCCTTGGGTTCCAATGATCGTTGACGAAAGATCGCATAAGGCTCGAATAGCCCCGGCCAACAACTCCCGATCCGACCTTTAATGGAACCATGTCGCGGCGAATATCAGCAACGCGTGATTTTGAGGCGTAACACACGATAGCTTGCTTCGGATCACGGACCGATTCCGGCGGCTTCCCGGCTTCACGTCCCGACACATGGAGATAGGTCATAAGTTCATCAAAGTCCGCAAGCAGCCATGCTTCAGCCTCACGCACGGCGATACGAATTAGAAAATTTGGGCTGGCCGGCAAGCCCTGCTTCCATGCTGCCGCCATGGTTTTTGGACAGACCCGATCGTCCAAGTCCACGAGCACGATGACTGGAACGGTTGCTGACACTCCGGCAAAAGCTGCCCGGTTACTGTATAGAGCGCCCCATCCGCTGTGAGCCGGCAACACTCCCTGTGTCCGCTGAGGATAACAAAGCTCTACCTTGTAGTCCTTGCGCGAGGCTGAAAGCAGACGTCTCAGGATCGCCTCGGACAATGCATCTTCCACTGCGATACGCACGTTCATGCTCACAGCGCGAAGGCGGCAATATTTTCCGGGTTGGTCAGAGGCAATACTGCTTGCCCAATGGGCATTCCTCCTTTCACGGCAGCAACCACGTCCGGTACTTTCGAGGCAAGGGAAGCGATCGTCCCGTCGTCGCCTGGCCTTAGAATCACGACTTCATCTGGCTGAATGCCGGGGTCGGAAAGGAGGCTGTAACTGTGAGTGCTCAAGATCACCTGGCGCCCCTTCGCCGACTGTAGTTCCCACAGCAGTTCGGGAAGCTTCTCCACAATGCTGTCATTTAGCGAGAGTTCGGGTTCCTCAAAAAGCATCAACGAATCGCTCTCAAGAAGTGACCAGCAGAGACCGATGAGGCGGATAGTACCATCCGAAAACTGATCCTCACGCTGCCAGGCTCCATTGGGCCGCCAATGAGAGAGCCGGGCCTCTAAATGGGGAACTCCCGCCTCGTCCTTAATGTCTCTGAGTTCACTAAATCGTGGCACCGCCAGTTTGAGCGCCTTCTCTATGCGGCGCAGGCGTGACTTTCGAGCCTTCTCAGGAGTTTTGCTGACCCGGACCAGGAAATTCCGTCCGTAGTAGTCGTCGCCTACCTCTTCGACATTCGCTGAGTCCACCCGGCGAAGCATCTGTGGAACCAGATGTAAGTAGGCTACTTGCCGAAAGAAGTCACTGATCTCCCGAAAGGACCTGTTCGCGCTTGGGTTTTCCAAGGCCGTGCGGGTCAGTCGCTCCTTGTCATCCAATTCATCCTTAGACGGACGCTTTGACATGAGCGATTTACCGCCCGGCCCCCAAGCCTCTTCTGAATGGACGAGAACCCTCCGCTTTCCGGCGTTTTCGCTGTTAATGGATAATAGGTAACGCCAGTCGCTGCCCTCCACCTCACGAGGGCCAATCGCAATATCAATTTCGACCTGCGGATGTTCCCGGGCATTGATGCAACGGAGCTTTTTCATCCCGCCTCGCGCACTGACCGCTGACTGCAGGCCTCCGTTCACCGGTTTTACGAGATCCCGCATGAAACGAAACACATCCAGCAGGTTGGATTTTCCCGATGCATTGGCTCCGACGACAAAAGTCCGCTCCGTCAAATTGAGGTCAACGCTGCGAAAGTTCTTCCAGTTCTTGAGTTTGAGATGCTTCAGGATCACGCCGTGATTGGGGCCTCCGTGGTGCCATTTGTCAACTTGGTATCGGGGAACTGGAAGAACTGGCGGAATCAATAACTGGCTCGAAGAGATGAAACTGCACGGGCTATTGGAAGACCTGGCCTGCACTTCAGCCGTGCCGTGCCTGACATTAATCACTCGTGGCACATCCCGCGGCCTTCGTTTAGGCACGGCGGACTGCCGGCACTTGAAGAGGCAGCGGTGAAATGATGATCGCCTCCTCCCCGGCCATTCCTTTGCATCTGATTCTGCCGTCCTGCAGTGCGGCGGTGTATGTGTTTGCGGCGCTGTTTTTGAAACGGGCGTCGGAACTCGGGGGCGATGTCTGGCACACGACGCGGGTGTGCAACTTCGCCGCGGCGCTGGCGTTTTGTCCGTTGTTGCTGTTCGGCGGAACGATTCCCTCGATGGAGCTGCTGTGGCAACCCGCGCTGGTGGCGCTGCTTTTTGTGGCCGGGCAGGTGCTTACCGTGTTGTCGCTGCGTATCGGTGATGTCTCCGTCGCTACGCCGGTGCTGGGGCTGAAGATCATCTTTGTCGCGTTTCTCACCACGCTGATCGTGCAGGAACCGCTCACGGCACGGCTGTGGATCGCGGCAGTCTTGAGCAGCGCCGCCATCGCGCTGCTGAATGTCCGCCCCAACCAGCCGCATGACCGCACAGGCACCACGATCCTCCTCGCGGCGGCCGCCGCGCTTTGTTATGCGCTGTTCGATGTGCTGGTGCAAAAGTGGTCGCCGGCGTGGGGCATGGGCCGATTTCTGCCGGTGATGATGGGCATGGCGGCGCTCTTTTCCGTGCTGCTCCCGCGCTCCGGTGCTCCGCCTTACCCGGCCTCCACACGATGGATGTTCGCCGGTGCCGCCTGCCTCGCGCTGCAGGCTTTGATGCTGGTTTCGTCCATAGCCTTCTACGCTCAGGCTACGACCGCAAATGTGATGTACAGCGCCCGCGGGATGTGGAGCATCGTCATCATCCGGCTCGCCGGCCGCTGGTTTGGCAACACGGAGAACCGGCACGGCCCGCGCATCCTCGCATGGCGCCTGCTTGGTGCCGCCTGTCTGCTGATGGCGATTTTCATCGTGCTGCTCGCCGGCGGATAGGAAAGGCGGACGCTCTCACCGGAGGCCGGTGTAAGTCACGGTTTGGCGAACATACCGTCGGGAGGATGCGGAAAA
>JANNVM010000642.1:0-3656 GCA_031414455.1 Verrucomicrobiota bacterium | reverse complement strand
GCGTGCGTCTGGCCGACGGCACCGTGCTGGCGGTGTTTCATTCGTCGGAGAATGGCGGACAGATTCGGGTTTCCGGCACGCAGATGCCGTTCGCCAGCGAATGGCAGGCTGCACTGTCCGCGCCGGTCGTCGCCTCGGCGGTCGCGGACGGCAGCATCACCCGGAAATCCCTCGCGCCGGACTTCTTTGGCACCAGTCTGCGCACGGACGGCATCGGTTCCTTCGCCGCGGGCAACAACGCCGCAGCCCTCGGCCCCGCGAGCTGGGCCGGCGGCGAGGACACCATCTCCAGCGGCTGGGGTTCGATGGCGATGGGCGTGGGATCTGTGGCCAGCGGGAATTTTTCACGGGCGATGGGCAGTTACACCATTGCCAGTGGCAGTGATGCGACGGCGATGGGTGCATTCACCGACGCCACGGGCCATTTTTCGACAGCGATGGGGTCTCAGACCACGGCCAGCGGCTATGAAGCGACGGCGCTGGGGAATTTATCCACCGCCAGTGGCGAAACCTCCACGGCCATGGGGTATAACACGACGGCCAGTGGCCGACGCTCAACAGCGATGGGGAGGTTGACCGAGGCCAGCGGCGATGAAGCGACGGCCATGGGGTATGACTCCACAGCCGGAGGAGAATTTTCCACGGCGATGGGATACAGGACCACAGCCAGCGGCCATTCCTCCACGGCGATGGGCCACTCCAACACGGCCAGCGGCGATTCCTCAACGACGATGGGACAAAGTAATGTGGCCAGTGCCCCTGCTTCGGTAGCCATGGGATTTGAGACCACATCCAGCGGCTTTTCCTCCACGGCGATGGGGTATCAAACCACGGCCAGCGCCTTCTACTCGACGGCGATGGGCCACGCCAGCCGCGCGGAGACCTACGGTGAAGTCTCACTGGGATTCTACCCGCTGGCCAACACCGGCGACACTAACTCGAGGGTTTTCACCGATGTGCTCATGGAAGTGGGCAACGGCGTCTTTGGCACGCCTTCCAACGCCCTCACCATTTTCAAGGATGGCCGCATGGGCCTCGACAACGCCGACACCAATGTGCTGGTCACGCACCTGCTCACCCTTCCGAACATCAACTCCGCCACCAACGGCCAGGGCATCGCCACTGCATGGAACACTTACTCCGACAGCCGCATCAAGACGGAGCAGCGCCCCATTTCCTACGGCCTGCGCGAGATCATGCGCCTCCAGCCCCGCGCCTACACCCAGCACAGCGGCTGCGTGCAGGGCGGCACTTTCAAATGTGAGGACGACACCGGCGGCAGCGCGAAGACCATTGGCTTCATCGCCCAGGAAGTGGAGCAGGTCATTCCCGAGGCCGTGCAAAAGCCGGAAGACCCGGCGAACCAACTCTACGGCATGGACTACGAAAAGCTCATCCCCGTGCTGGTCAAAGCCACCCAGGAACTCAAATCCGAAAACGACACGCTGAAGGCCCAACTCACCGCCCTGCAGCAGCGGCTGGAGAAATTGGAGCGCCCGGCACGGAAACGCTGACCGTTCCCCCGTTCGGAGTTCAGCCTTCAGGCTGCTCCCCATAACATCAGAATCAAACTCACTTCACTCATCCCAATGAACCAGCTCCGCCCCCACAGCCTAAAGGCTGAACTCCAAACGGCACTCCGAACGGGAGTCCTCGCGCTGAGCGCTGCCGTCACGCTAGTCCTCGCCAGCGGCCCGCACACCAGCGCCAGCTACACTGTGCAGCCTGCGGCGCTAGATGGCGGCGGCGCGCGCTCTGTTTCCGCCAGCTACGCCAATGACGGCAGCGTGTTCGACATCGTGGGCACCAGCAGCGCCGCGGGCGTCTATACCGCGGGCCACGGATTCATCACGCAACTGGCCGCCGGTCCCGCCGGCTGCCCGGAGTTCCCCGCATGGCAGACCACGCATTTTGGCTCGCCCGCGAATCCGCTCGCCGCGCCCGCCGCCGATCCTGACAACGACGGCGCAGACAACCTCGCCGAGTTCGCCTTCAACCTGAACCCCGGCGCGCCGGACGCCATCACCCTTCCGATCAACGGCACCTCCGGGCTGCCGCGTTACGCTGTGGAGGTAATCGAAGCCCGCCCGCGCCTCACCGTCGAGTTCATCCGGCGCGCCTCTTGCGCCAGCTATACCTTCGAAGCCTCCACCGATCTCGAACGGTGGGACCAGCCGGAACCCATCCCTGTCGGCGCGCCCGTCGCGCTGCCCGGCGGATTCGAGCGCGTGAAGTGGGCCGACACCGAACTCTTCGGCGGATCCCCGCGCCGCTTTCTCCGGGTGAACGTGAAATTGTAATCGCCGCCCCTGCACGAGCTATCTTTACAAGATCGCACAATCTGTGTCTAATTACCCTGCATGAAGCCGGAACCCGCTGCCGCCCGCCGTCACTCACTTTCTGTTATGAAACTGCCGCTGCTGTGTTTCAGTCTCCTGCTTGCCGCGCCGCTCTCCGCCGGGCAGCGCGAGGTCTTGAGCGGCAACTTCGCTTCCGTAGTGGACGAGGAATACGATTTGCTGTTCAGCTTCGGGCCGGACCGTGAACCATACATGGCTCTTGTCAGTGAACTCGACTACCCGGGAGTGCTCCAGACCTGGTCCCGCGCCCGCGTCGAAGTGGAGCGCGATGTCGCTGTCACCGTGAGCGGCGCCGTGAATCGCATCCCCGTCTGGCCGCGCGAAACCAGTCGCGGCACTGCGCTGCGCATGTTGCCCAGCGAACTGCTCTGGCCCCCCGGTGAGCCGCTCTCGCCGGAACGCTGGGCCGGCGCCAATACCGGCCTGCATCCCACGCTGCACGAAAACCAGCCCTTTGAAGTCAGCGGACCCGCAGACTATGACGGCGACGGCATCATAGATGAACGGGACCGCTTTCCCTCCGATCCCGCGGAGTCCAACGACAACGACGACGACGGCACCGGCGACAACGCCGACCCCGATGACGACAACGACCGCATGTCCGATGCCTACGAACTGGCCCATCGCCTCGATTGGTTCACCGACGACTCGCTGCTCGATGCCGACGGTGACGGCTTCACCAACCTCGATGAAAGCGCCGCCGACACCGCCGCGCAGGACGGCGCTTCCTACTTCCACATCGAAACCGTGGACCGCACCCAGCCGGACAAAATCACGCTGACCTGGCAAGCCCGCCCCGGACGCCGCTACGAAGTCTGGCACCGCCCGCACCTCGATCCCCGCGGCGCACGCCTCGCGGAAAACCTGACCGTCCGCGAACCGGAGCGGCTCAGCGTCACCCTCGACGACCGCGGACAGGGAGACTTCTATTTCCTCCGGGTCATCTCCGATCCTTTCTAAAGCAGGGTGCCCGGTGCCCGGTGCTGAGTTTGCAGAGCCGGCATCGGGCACCGGGCATCAAATCTCCCACCCGCAACCTAAACCAAAATCAACACCATGAAACCCCACATCACCCATCGCCCTACGGCCTTCATCCTCCTCTGCCTGCTGCCCTCCACCTTCCTCCGCGCCGCTCCTCCGTTCGTGGGTGTCGTACTTACCTCCAACGGCACTCCCATTCAAGGCAGCGTCACTCTCCCCGGCAGCACCGGCTTCATCGAAGGCCTCGGCTTTGATCATGAAATAGTCGTTGAGCGCGACGCCGCCACCGGCCAGGCCACCGGACGCCGCCAGCAC
>JANNVM010000641.1:0-2381 GCA_031414455.1 Verrucomicrobiota bacterium | reverse complement strand
TTGCTGTGAAAGGCTTCGCTGCCGCCGCGGAGAATCGTGGCGTTGCCGCTCTTAAGGCAAAGCACTGCGGCATCGGCAGTAACGTTGGGGCGGCTCTCGTAAATGATGCCGATGACACCGATCGGCACCCGGATTTTCGTGAAGCGCAGGCCGTTGGGCCGCGTCCACTCAGCGAGCACTTCGCCGACGGGATCGGTGAGCGCTGCCACCTCGCGCACGCCCAGAGCCATATCGGCGATGCGTTTCGGAGTGAGCGCGAGGCGGTCGAGCATGGCACCGTTCAGTCCCTTCCCCTGCCCTGCGGTGACGTCTTTTTCGTTCGCCGCGAGGATGGCGGCTTCCTCCCGGACCAAACCGTCCGCCATCGCAAGGAGGATGGCATTTTTCCGGTCCGCAGGCAGTTGCGCCAGGAGGCGGCTGGCCTCCAGCGCCCGGCGGCCCATATCGTGAATGTGTTCGCGCAGTGTCATTTGTCCGGTGCCCCTAGGCCACCCCCCGCCGGGTGGCAAGCAGGCGCGACGCAACCGGGTGAATGCCCTATGGCGGTTAATCTTTAAATTCCGCATGAAACTTCCCGCCTGCCCGCTACGATCCGCGCCAACTGTGACCATCCTAGCTATAACCAGTCAGAAGGGAGGGGTCGGCAAGACCACCGTCTCGGTGAACATCGCCTACTCCATGGCCCGCCGTGGCTGGAACACTCTGCTCATTGATACCGACCCTCAGGGCTCGGTGGGTCTCTCGCTGTCCGAGAAGGCACGCAAGTGTCAGGGATTCTACGACGCCGTGAACACCGGCACTTCCGCGCTGCCGTTCATCCTGCCGACGCGGCTGCCGGAACTGAAAATCATGACTGCCGGGCGCACGGCGAACTTTTTCGAGGCGAAACTGCCGGAAGTGAACGGCATGGACGGACTGCGCCGCGTGATTGGCGATGTGAAAAAACAGGGGTTTGACCTGCTGATCTTCGATACGCCCGCCGGCATGCACGGCATCACCGGCGATGTGCTCCGGATGGCGGACTACGTGATGATTCCGCAGCAGGCCGAGCCGCTCGGGATGCGATCCATTCCCCAGGTGCTCCACGCCATTCAGAGCCTGCGCGCTGCAGGCTCGAAGCTGGAAGTCGCCGGCATATTGATGACGATGGTGCAGCACGATCAGAAGGAAAGCGCTGACGTGATCCGTGAATTGCGCGCGCTGCTGCCGGGACGGTTGCTGCTCGACAGCATCATCCCGCGCGACCCGACTTATATGAAAGCCAGTGCTGTCGGTGTGCCCGTGGCACTGCTCTATGCTCAACCGCCTGCGGCCGCGCATGTCTTTGACCAGCTCGCCGCCGAACTCGAACCCCGCCTGCGCCTCCAGCGCCCCGCCCCGCAAAATGATGACTACACTCGGCTCATGGATTGATGCGGAGACCGTCAGCGGTCTTGGCAAGGAACTCACGGTACCCGCTGCCGCCGGCACCACCGGTGCGGGCAGTGTCGCGCAATCGCTGACAAAACTCTGTGCGGAGGACTTTCGCCTGCCGGAGAATTACCTGCCGGCTCCGTTTCCAGGGCCCGATAATGAGGAACGCGACAAAGTCCGCGAGATGGTGCGCAACGTACGGCGCAAGGCGGAGGAATCCGGCCTCGTTGCCAAACCCGGCGAGACGTCCGCGGGTGCGGAACCCGCTCCCGTCCCCGCCGGCACCCCTCCGCTCAATCGCAGCGTGCCGTATTTTACTCCGCCTGTCGGGCCACTGGCCACACGCATTCGTGCGTTCATTGACTGGCTGCGCCGCCAGGTTCCCTGCCAGGAACTCTTCATCGTGGATCAGCAGGGGAATCCCGCGAGCGACCGCACGGCACCGGCCGAACTGGTCACCGCCGCAATCCTCATGGCTGAGGCCGGCCGCCGTGCCCTGAAATATGTCCCTTCCACAGCCGAGGGCGCGGTGCATCTTGATCTGCCGGAGGAGAAGAAACTCTGTGTGATAGACACCGTCACCACCGCCGGTCCATTTTTTCTCGGCCTCGTCCTTAGCGAAGCGCTAAGTGCCCGCGCCGCCGACCGCCTGCGCCGGGCATTGAAGCGGACGATTGAGACCGAGCCCGCCGGGGTTGTCGTGCAGCAGCGGGCGGAGCGCTGGTAGCAAGCCCGGATAGAGGTAGGGATGGCGCATTGGTTTGCGCCACCCTTCCCTCCGAACCGGACGGGCGGATTTCCCGCATCCGGCTCTCCAGTCAGCAGTGGACTCCCTTACGGAGGCTGGTGATTTCCGCACGCCAGGCGTGTTCCAGGCTGTACAGCCCGAGTGCGGCAAAGTAGTGGTTCGGCCAGCGCTGATGATCTCGTCCCCGTCCCCTTCCCTTCAACCTTGCCCGTTTGCGCAG
>JANNVM010000640.1:0-4291 GCA_031414455.1 Verrucomicrobiota bacterium | reverse complement strand
GTCTTCTCAGGCGAGACGGACTCGTAGAAGTCGTCATTCACCATGCACACGGGACCGGTGCCGCAGGAGGCGAGGCATTCCGCGAACTCAATGGAGAAGACGCCGTCCTTCGCCACGGTGACAGGGTGGTGGTGGTCGGCGTGCGAACGGTCAATGCCGGCCTGCTGGCAGAGGTCTTCCATGAGTTCGTAACTGCCGGCCATGGCGCAGCTTAGCGTGCGGCAGACGCGGATGTGATACTTGCCCGGCGCTGACTGGCGGAACCCTGGATAAAACGTGACGACTTCGGCAACCTGGATCGGCTGAAGGCCGAGCTTCTCCGCGACCCACGGGATCGCTTCTTCCGTGATGTAACCGAAGTGATGCTGCAGGTGATGCAGAACCGGGAGCACGGCGCTGCGCTTCGACGCAGGGTAGTGCGTGATGGATTCATCAATTTTGGCGAGCAGATCGGGCGGAATGGTCATGGCAGGCGCGATGTATCCCGCCAGGGGACGGGAGCGGCAAGAGGAATTGGCGGGATTTGCAGCCGGGCTGAGAGAAGCCGGTTACCGGGGAATCCAGTTGCCGATGTCGTCGTCGGTACCGCTGATTTTATCCGGACCCTTGGACCACACATCGAATTTGTCCTTCGAGCGCCTGCCGGGGACTGCGTATTGCACCGGCTCGCCCCAGGTATCTCTCAAAAGTGATTCGTCGGTGAGGATGCGTTTTATTATCAGCGTCCGGAGGCCGGATTCATTGGAAGGAACCTCGCCACCGCTTTTGGCGGAGTAGATACGGAGGTAACTCGTGAGGGTGCCAATGCGCGCTTCCGCTACGGTCGTGCGCCTCCCACTCATGTCGGAGGAAAACTGAAACGCAGCGAAAACGAGGAACATAGAACCGAGCAGGCCGGTGTAGCCGGTAACGAGCCCAGCAACGGCGATGCCGCTACCCCTGCGTATCCCCGATTGTTTCATCCTGCTGAGGGCGCGGTGACCGCTGATGACCGCTACCGTTCCCAGAACGATTCCGCCGATTAGCGTGAAAAAGGTGACGATGGACAGGATTCCAAAGACCAGACTGAAGGTGGCCTGACCGGAAGAATGGCGTCCCCCGTTTTCCCCTCCCGGATTTCCGCCACCGCACAGAGGAGCGGCATACACGTCTGGTACGGGGGTAGTGTTCATGCCTGCAGGATTACGCGGAACTCACTTCTGATGCGCCCGGATCACACGCGTTCGAGCTTCACCGGGTAGGTATTCCCGGAGGCGAACTGGGCGACGTAAAGGCTGCCGTCCTTGCCCACGCAGAGATCGTGCGGGTGGCGGAAAATGTCCTGCGTGTGTTTCATGGGCTGGAGTTTTTTATCATCGCCATAGACCGGCGCGGAGCCGGCGATGTTCGAAACGACCTTCAGATTTTCGTCGAGCACGGAGACAAATCCCCGGCAGTTCTGGTCCTTCGGCCAGTTGTCGCCGAGGTGGGCGACGTAAAAGTTTTTCCCGCTCCGGCGAATCTGTCGCGGGTTGCCGCCGGGGAGATCGTGCTGCGATAGCTTTTTGCCATTCATATCCAGTCGCAGGAGATGCTGCTGGTCGCTCATCGCGATGAGCAGGGCAGGGGAGGCAGGATCACGGTCGTCCATCATGCCGCCGTGCGGCCCCCAGTGAACGATGCCGCCCTCCGCGCCGCCGAACTGCTTTACGAATTTCCCCTCCGCGCTGTAGTGCGCGATGTAGTCGCGGCCATAGCCATCGAGCACGAAGAACGAACCGTCCGGAGCATGGAGCGTCCAGCTCGGGCGGTAGTCGTCTTCCTTGTCATATTTGCCGGTGTGCTGCGGCCATGCCCACTCCTGCTGCACTTCGCCGGTGAGAGTACTGAGAAAAATGCGGTGCCGCTGGAGGTCGGTGAAGTAGAGCATTTCGCGACCGTCCCGCTTCACCAGAGAAAGCCCGTGCGCGCCGGGCCATGCTGTGCCCCATTTGTGCTGGAGCTTTCCGGCGGAGTCATAGACGAGGAAGTTGTTTTTCGTTTCGTCGGTGAGGAGAATGATATGTCCGTCGTCCGTGCAGACGATGCCGTGGCAGTTTTTCACGGGGGTCTTGTCATCAAGCACGCCCCAGCCGGACACGACGCGGTAACGATGCTCGCCCTGCCCGAGGATTTCTGCCTCCGCGCTGCGGACAATTGCCGGCGCGCAGACGGCGGCGGCGGTGGCCAGGAGAAGGCGGCGGCGGGTGAATGGCGGGCGGCGGGTGAATGGCGGGCGGACGGTGGTCATGGGGGTTACTCTGGGGGATAGTGGGCGAGGATTCACCCCAATTCTCCGGTGTCACCCCGCCCCTTTACAAGCCCGGGATGCGCTTCTAGTCTCGACCCCGCTTTTCCCACCCCCTGACCAGACCACTCCAAGGAATGTCCGTCGCTGCCAACACCCGCAATTTCTCCATCATCGCCCACATTGACCACGGGAAGACCACGCTCTCGGACCGTCTGCTTGAGAAAACCTCCACGGTAGCCCGGCGCGATATGACTGCGCAGCACCTCGACGCGATGGATCTCGAAAGGGAGCGCGGCATCACTATCAAGTGCCATCCGGTGACGATGATCTACCGTGCGAAAAACGGTCAGGACTACAAACTGAATCTGATTGATACGCCGGGGCACGTGGATTTCGCGTATGAGGTGAGCCGGAGTCTCGCGGCGTGTGAGGGGGCCGTGATCCTGGTGGACGCCGCCCAGGGTGTCGAAGCCCAGACGGTGGCTAATCATCACCTCGCCGTCGGTCAGAAGCTCACGATCATTCCCGTCATCAACAAGATAGATCTGCCCAGCGCCAACCTCCCGGCGGTCTATAAGCAGCTTGAGGACATTCTCATGATCCCGCATGAGGAGGCCATCCTCGCGAGCGCCAAAATGGGAACCGGCATCGAAGACATCCTGGAAGCCGTGATCGAACGCGTGCCAGCGCCTGTCGTGCCGGAAGACGGATTGCTGCGCGCGTCAGTGTTCGATAGCGTATTCGACTCCTACCGTGGCGTCGTGATGTACGTTCGTGTGGTCAGCGGCTCCCTGAAAAAGGGCACGGGCATCACGATGTATGCGACGAACAACTCGTATGAGGTCAAGGAGGTCGGCATCTTCACGCCGAAGCAGTTGAAAACCGACCTTCTTGAAGCCGGTGATGTGGGATATGTGGTGGCGAATTTGAAGAGCACCGGGGAAGTAAAGATCGGCGACACCATCATGGAGACCTCGCGCATGGCGAAGGAGCCGCTGCCGGGCTTCAAGGAAATCCAGCCGATGGTTTTCAGCGGCATCTATCCGGTGAGCAGCGATGACTTCGAGCAGCTCAAGCTGGCGATGGGCAAGCTCCAGATCAATGACAGCGCCTTCAAGTTTCAGCAGGAGAGCAGCGCCGCGCTGGGCTTTGGCTTTCGCTGCGGGTTCCTCGGGTTGCTGCACATGGAAATTGTGGTGGAGCGTCTCCGCCGCGAGTATGACATGGACATTATCTCCACCTATCCCAGCGTCGTCTACGAGATCAGCCTGACCAACGGCGACGAGATGAAGATAGACAATCCCACCTTCATGCCGGACCCGGGGCACATCCGTGAAATGCGCGAGCCGATCGTGCGCGCGTTTATTCTGATCCCCAACGAATGCATCGGCGACATCATGCAACTCGTGGCGGAGAAGCGGGGCCTCCTGGAAAATACCGAGACGCTGGACGCCAATCGCGTCATGCTCACCTGCACGCTGCCACTGAATGAAATCCTCGTGGACTTCAACGATAAGCTCAAAAGCATCACCCGCGGCTACGGCAGCATGGACTATGAACACCACGGCTTCCGGCCGGAGAACCTGGTGAAAATGGAAATGCTCATCAACGGCGAGCCCGTGGACGCCTTCGCCACCATCGTGCATCGCGAAAAAGCCGAGAACCGCGGACGCACGCTGGCCAAAAAGCTCGCGGAAGTGATCCCGAAGCAGCTCTTCACCGTCGCCATCCAGGCCGCCATCGGCGGCAAGATCATCGCCCGCGAAACCATCGGCAGCATGGGCAAAAACGTCACCGCCAAATGCTACGGCGGCGACATCAGCCGGAAGCGCAAGCTCCTTGAAAAGCAGAAAGAGGGCAAAAAGCGCATGAAGATGATCGGCAAAGTGAACATTCCGCAGGAGGCATTTGTCGCAGTGCTCAAGACCGGGGACTAATACCAGCCTTTCCATTTTCCAATGATCCACTTCCTTTCTCCCTCATGGCTCAAGAAGGCCGACCGGTTTTCCAAAGGTGTCAAAA
>JANNVM010000639.1:0-3091 GCA_031414455.1 Verrucomicrobiota bacterium | reverse complement strand
TTACACCGCATTCATCCCCTGAAGAAACAAATTCCCGTCAGCGGGGGCGGATTTCTGAAAATACTTTCAGTCTGCAAGGACTGCGAACAGGTGGCGAATCTCGTCGTCGATTTCCTCCGGCCGGCTCACGGTATGGGCGATTTCCCCGCGGAAGATCTCAGTGGAACCCGTCTTCGGCATCATCAAAGCAGCGATGGGGTTCCGGCAGTTCCTGCTGCGGAGCATCGAAAAAGCGGGACTGGAATGGGGACTGGTGAGCCTCGCCTACAACCTGCGCCGCCTGCACATCCTCGGCATGGGCGCCAAACTCCCGCGAAGCGCATAAAGCGGGCCTCAAACTCCACAATCACGCCACCCGGAGCGGGCCACAGGCCTCTTCAGGATGAACAGGGTCGCCGAAAATGCCTGGCGCCGGAAAATTTCCCGCCGCTCGGGACGAAACGGATTTTTCAACTCAAAAACCACATTTCGAAGTCCGGCAGGCGGCTGGGCCTCTTGGATCCCTCAAAAGGTTCGCTTGTCACGAATCTTCTCCTGGCACCCCTTTTCTCACGTCAGAATTTGCACACCGACCCCATCCCCCTTCGGTGGGAGGATTGGGCTTACTGGAAGAAACTCTTTTTCTGCGGCGAATGGCTCAGGAGATTTGAACTATTTTACGGCTCCGCCTGAAGGCGCTTAATTTCCCGGAATAGCCACGCCCGGGCAAAGCTCCATGCTAATCTTTTCCAGTATCCCTGCGATTTTGGATTCCCCTGCGATTTTGGATTCTTTGATTATCCCTGTGATTTTGAATTCGCCCCCTCTCTACTCTACTATCACATTCATGAAATTCCGCTCCACTCCCTTCACTCCATTGCTGCGTGCGCTCCCGCTCACTTGCTATTCCGTTCCGTTCGTTCCGCTCCTTGCTGTTCCTATGGGACTGAACTGCGAGCCACGCGGAACCCGAGGCCGTCGCTTAAGTTCCAGGTGTAGCTCCAGCCGTCGTAGCGGTTCGCGACGAGGCAGAAGTACGCGTTGTTGATCCAATCGCCGCCCCGTATCACATGGTGCGAGTCAACTGAAGGTCTAGGTCCAGGTCCACGCGGATCGGTCTGAGAACCCGCAGCGTAAGAGTCATACCAATCCCAGCACCACTCCGACATGTTCCCAGCCATGTCGTATAACCCGTAGCCGTTCGGCGCAAAACTCCCAACAGGCGAACTGTAGGGCCTATCGCCCACCTCGTAGGTCGGATGGAAATCCCGCGTCGGACTCACATCGTAAGCGTAGTCCCAGGAGCTGTTATAATTCGCTTGGCTGTGCGTGATGGTGTCCGTGCCCCACGGGAAATTCTTCCCGGCCACCCCGCCCCGCGCCGCCTTTTCCCACTCCGCTTCCGTCGGCAGGCGGTAGCCGTTGGCATTCCAATTGCACACCGGGTTGCTCTGTGACCACGTCTTGTAGGTCGCCCCGGAGACCGTGTAGCACGGAGTCAATCCTTCCTTCTGGCTCCGCGCATTGCACCATCTCACCATGTCATCCCATGTAATCCAGTGAACGGGATGGTTCGCACCTTTGCTTGAGTTGGTCGTGCCCGACATCGAACCCACCGCCAAATCCGGATTCGTGTAGCCATTGGCCAGCCCCCACGCCCGCACCGCATCCCATTCCTCCTTCGTTACCTCGTATTTACCCATATAAAACGCGCTCACCTGCACCGTATGCACCGGTTCGGCAAGGCCCGTCTGGCCCATCTGGAACGCCCCCGCCGGAATCAGCGCGAAGCCTGTGGGGACTCCTGCCGCTGCATCCAGCGCGAGACGGAAGAACCGCCGGGGCACTCCGGCGGTGTAGGGGGTGCTCATCACCAGGTTGTTCCCGTCTCCAATGACTGACCCGCCAAGATCCAGCCACGTTCCACCGTTCAAGGTATCTGAATACTGGAGTAGGTAGCTGCGGCCCGCCACTGAGGGTTGCACGGTGAGGTTCAAGTTTCCACCAACGATCTCGAATTTAGGCGCGACCAACTCACCTGGGGCGATCGGCCCTGCCGCTTCGTGGACGAATGGGGGAGCCGTGACCGTGGTCTGGAAAAAGCCTTCGGCAGTGGTCTGGTCCTGAAACCGCACCGTGACCGGGCCGGCGGCGAAGTCGGCAATGGGGAGGTTGAAGCTGACGGTATCGCCGTAATTCCCCGTCGTCCCGGTCATCGGACCGGAAGCGATGACCCATCCGGGACCGGGGACGCCGTTCGCGGTGACGGTGGTGGAAAAGGTGACGGTGTCATCAGCCGGGTTCACGGCATCCGCGCCCGGATGGCGCACCGGCGCGGTCGGGCTGCCTCTAATCTCGAAACTGAGGCCCGGGCTGGCAGAAAAGTTGTCGATGTGATAGGAGGCATCGAAGCCGCTCGAGTTCTGGTCGGCCCACACTACATAAACCGTGGCCCCATTCGCGACGGGAGCCGCAGGGTCGAAAAATGCCGATATCGCCTGCGGTGCCGCCGGCGTACCGGTCGTGTCCACACTCAACTCCGGGATCAGCGTCCACTCACCGCGGTTGCCCGTCGTGCTGAAATAGACCCGGTGGCCTTTGATCACTTCGCTGGCCGTGTCGGTCCCCTTCGAGTAGTCGTAGTTCAGATGGATGCTGTAGAGTTCACCGCCCGTTGCATTCACAAGGGTAGCCATCAGCAGCGTGTAAGCATTCCCCAGCGGGCGGGTTTGCAGGAGCGACAAAGTGGTATTGTAGCGGGCAGTCGCAGTGGAGGACGGCGGATTGGCTGGGCTGGAGCCGAGCGCGTCCGCGACGCCGGCGCTCGTGGTATTCGCGATGACTGCAGCGTCGAGTGCGGCGGCGTCCGCCGGGGAGGTGCCGGCAACCGAAGCGGTGCTCCAGTCCGTGGCCGCCGGGACGGCTGGAAACGGGTCGGGAACGGCCGGGCTGGTGATATTGACTGCCGCGTGCAGTTCCAATGCAGTCAACAGCAGGACGAAGGGGGGGAACAGTGCTCGGATTCGGGGGGTTTTCATTTTTGTGTTTTTGCTTTCCCGTTGGGGGTAGGGGGACGGGGTCGGCAAGGTTTACTATTCTCTATCAAGTGAAC
>JANNVM010000638.1:0-7691 GCA_031414455.1 Verrucomicrobiota bacterium | reverse complement strand
CGTTGGCCCGCGGCGTTCCGGGCGCGCAGCAATTCGCCGAGCGGGTCATCAGGAAAGCGCAGCGCACCGCCCAGCGCGAAGCCTACCGCCAGCGGCGCCGCATTCTCGAGAGCGACGACTGGCTGGAGAGTTCGCTGTCGTTCGCGGGTCCGGATGGATTTTAACATGCAATCGTTTGGGGACCACGAAAATGAAGCAGCTCGTTTACCTCACCTTCCTCGCTTTCATGATCGGAGCCGCGACCTCCGCCGCGATCAACACGCGGCTCCACGGCTATCATAGCGGGCGCGGATTTCACGGCTTCGCCACCCGCCCGGGTTCGATTGCACCGCAATGGGCTACACACCTTGTGAAACGATTTGAGGAACGACATAAAAGACGTCCGACCCAGACGGAACTGGAGCAGTTGGCGTCTGCCGAATTCACGCTGGATCTTCGTCGCATGAGGACAACGTGGAATGGAGTGATTGAATGGGCATTGGAGGAAACCGGCAGCAAGGAATCGAACCTTTCTTCGTCACCATGAAGATACCAAAGCATGTCAGGTGGGCTGTGCCCGCGGCAGCCTTCATGCTGCCAATGCTGTTGGTCGCAGATGAGTATTACTGGTGGAGTCTCGTCAGACATTACCGGAGATCGGGCAACATCAGTTGTGCGCTCGCAAAAGGATATGCCCTCCAATTCGAACAGAAGTTTGCCCGCCGCCCAACACAGAGTGAACTGATCACCTGGGCGTCAGAGCATTTTGCAGCGGACATCCAGCGCATGGAGATTACCGGGGAATCTGCGGTTCGATGGAAAGATGGAGAACGACACTGAAACCACCCGGCTCCCGGTCCACGCGACCACAGACCGGACTTGAACGCGCCTCAGCTTCCGCTTGTTGCTGGTGAAGCTGTTTCTCAGTTCGTTCCATGCAGTTTTCACAGACACTCCTCAGGGTCACCTTCATCACTCTCCTCAGTTCCACGGTCTGTTCGGCGGACGATTACGACATCGTCGTCTATGGCGGCACGTCGGGCGGCGTGGCGGCGGGAATTCAGGCGGCACGGATGGGGAAGTCGGTCATCGTCATCGAGCCGGCGAAATTTGTTGGCGGGCTGACGACGGGCGGGCTCGGAGCGACGGACATTGGCAACAAGCGGGCGATCGGGGGGCTGTCGCGCGAGTTCTATCACCGCATCTGGCAGCATTATCAGCAGCCGGGGACCTGGAAACAGGAGACGCGGGAGAAGTATTTCGCCGGCCGGCCGCACGGCAATGCCGCGGACGAGGAAACGATGTGGACATTCGAGCCGCACGTGGCGTCGCTCGTGTATGACGCGATGCTCAAGGAGGCGAAGGTGCCGGTGATTTTCAGTGAGCGCCTTGATCTGAAGAGCGGCGTGTCAAAGGAAGGCGCGCGTATCACGGCGATCCGCATGGAAAGCGGGCGGACGTTCACGGGGCGCATGTTTATTGATGCCACCTACGAAGGCGATCTCATGGCGAAGGCCGGCGTCAGCTACCATGTGGGACGCGAAGCGAATGCCACCTACGGCGAGACACTCAACGGCATCCAGGTGGCGAATGCGATGAAACATCAATTCACGCACCAGCCCGATCCCTATGTGAAGCCGGGTGATCCTTCGAGCGGCCTTTTGCCGGGCATCCAGAAAGACGACCCCGGCAAAGACGGTGACGGCGACAAGCGCGTGCAGGCCTACAATTTCCGCATGTGTACGACCGACGTCGCCGCGAACCGCGTGCCCTGGCCAAAGCCTGAAAATTACGATCCGGCCCGCTACGAACTGCTCCTGCGCAATTGTGAAGCCGGTGATCTGCGCAGCCCGTGGAATCCCGTGTGGCTGCCGAACCGCAAGACGGACACGAACAACAACTTCGCCGTCAGCACCGATAACATTGGGATGAGTTATGACTATCCGGACGGCGACTACGCGACTCGCGAGCGCATTTGGCAGGAGCATGTGGATTATCAGCAGGGGCTCATGTGGACGCTGGCAAATCATCCGCGGGTGCCGGAGAAACTGCGTGAGGAGTTTACCCGCCTGTCACTGGCGAAGGACGAGTTCACCGACAACAATCACTGGCCGCGGCAACTCTACGTGCGCGAGGCCCGGCGGATGGTTGGTGCGTATGTGATGACAGAGAAGAACTGCCTGCGCCAGGAAGTCGTGGAGGATTCCGTGGGCATGGGCGCCTACAATATGGACTCGCACAACGTGCAGCGACACCTGGCCAAAGACGGACGTGTGCGCAATGAAGGCGACATCCAGACGGGCACCCGGCCTTATCCTGTCAGTTATCGCAGCATCCATCCGAAGGCGGAGGAATGCACGAATCTCCTCGTGCCCGTTTGCCTCAGCGCGTCGCACATTGCCTACGGCAGCATTCGCATGGAGCCGGTGTTCATGGTGATGGGCCAAAGCGCCGCGACGGCAGCGGTTCATGCGATTGAGGAAAAAGCCGCTGTGCAGACCATTGACGCTGCGAAGTTCAAGGCGCGCCTGCTGGCGGACAAGCAAGTGCTCGACTTTGAGTCCCCGCCGAGTGCGCCGCGAAACGAAGGCATAATGAAAGACAAGCTGCCGGGCGTGGTCGTGGACGATACGGAAGCAGAGAAAGAGGGATTCCGCAGCGACAGCACGGCGGCGGCACCATTCGTCGGCAGCGGTTATGCTCACGATGACAATGCGGAGAAAGGGAAACAGCGTGCGGTCTTCACGGCGAAGCTCCCCGCCGCCGGTGATTACGAAGTCCGCCTCGCCTACACGGCGCTGAACAATCGGGCGACGAATGTGCCGGTGACGGTGAAACAGGCAGCGGGCGAAAAGACCATCACGGTGAATCAGCGGAAGGCACCGGCCATTGACGGACTCTGGATTTCGCTGGGCACGTTTACCTTTGACGGGAAAGCGGGGGCTGTTGAAATCTCGAACAAAGGCACCGACGGGCACGTCATCATTGATGCCGTGCAGTGGCTGCCGGTGAAAAAATGAGCCCGCACGGCTCCTCATTTCCCGCACACAGCCTGATTGCCCGCGCCTCTTCGCTGCGTATCTCTACTCTATGCAATTCACTCCCCAAGTTTCCCGCCGGCATTTTCTGCGCGACTGCGGCATCGGCGTCGGCAAGATGGCGCTGGCTTCGCTGCTGACGGAATCGTTCCTCCCGCACGCCCGCGCCGCGATGCTGGCGCAGCCGGCACCGTTCCCCGGGAAGGCAAAACGGGTCATCCACCTGTTTATGGCGGGGGCCCCCAGCCAGTTGGAGCTTTTTGATAACAAACCGGAACTGACGAAACTCGCCGGCAAGCCGCTGCCGCCGTCGGTCATTGGCGGGCAGCGTTATGCGTTCATCCGTCCGGATGCGGCGGTGCTGGGGCCGCAGTTCAAGTTCGCGAGGCACGGGCAGAGCGGCGCGGAGATTTCAGAGATGCTGCCGCACCTCGCGAAAATCGCGGACGAGATTTGCCTCGTGAGGTCGTGCAAGACGGATCAGTTCAATCACGCCCCGGCGCAGATCTTTTTCCAAACCGGGTTCTCGCAGCCGGGGCGACCGAGCATGGGAAGTTGGGCCCTCTACGGACTCGGTGCGGAAACACAGAATCTGCCGGCGTTTGTCGTAATGAGCACCGGCAGCGGCATCAGCGGCGGCTCTGCGCTGTGGAGCAGCGGATTCCTGCCAACGGGATACACGGGCGTTCGCTTCCGGAATCAGGGCGATCCCATCCTGAACGTCGCCAGTCCGCCGGGGCTGGATGCGAAGGTACAGCGGGACACGCTGGACGTCATCGGCACTCTCAACCGCCGCCGCCTCGCCGCTGAAGGCGATCCGGAAATCACCACGCGCATCGCGAATTACGAGATGGCCTTCCGGCTGCAGTCGTCCGCGCCGGAACTCATGGATCTGCGCAGCGAATCTCCGGAAACCCTCGCGCTTTACGGCTGCGATCCTGGCAAAGCCGATTTCGCCCGCGCCTGTTTGCTTTCGCGCCGGATGATTGAGCGCGGTGTGCGTTTCATCAACATCTACCATGAAGGCTGGGACGCGCACAGTGATGTGTCAGGCAATGTGAAGAGCAACTGCGCCGCCACCGACAAAGCCAGCGCCGCCCTCGTCATTGATCTCAAGCGCCGCGGGCTGCTCGACGACACCCTCGTCATTTGGGGCGGCGAATTCGGACGCACCCCGATGGTGGAGACGAATCCGTCGCTGGGACGCAGCCTTGGACGCGATCACCATCCTCAGGCGTTTACCATGTGGATGGCCGGCGGCGGTATCCGGCCAGGCATGACCTATGGCAGCACCGACGACCTCGGTTTTCACATCGCGGAAAACCCGGTCCACGTTCACGACATGCAGGCGACGATCCTGCACTGCCTCGGCTTTGATTACGAGCGCCTGACCTTCCATCACCAGGGCCGCGACTACCGCCTCACGGATGTGCACGGCAAGGTGGTGAAGGACCTGCTGGCTTAATTCACTGAACCGCTTCCGCCGCCGCGGTCTCTTTGGCAGGCGGCTCCGGGGCAGGGATGAGCCCGGCCTGTTTGCGACGCGCCCACTCGGCATCGTAGAGAGTCAACTGTGCCGGCAGCACGGTCCGCAACTGCCCGTTCTCGTCAACGAGGACGATGCGCTCCGGAGCCGCCTGCACGAGCTTTCCCATCATACTGGAACCCTTGCGACTCATCCACTGCCGGTATCCCTGCGCGACGAGGCGGTCAATTTTTTCGGTGCGGAAACGGCGACGCTCTTCGTGGCGGTTTGAGGCTTCCTTCAGCCGGTCCAGCAGGATATGTGAGGGACTGTACACCTGGCCGGTGGTCTGGTCCGTGATGCGGCGGTAGCCTTTGATTCTCTCCAGTTCGCGTCCGGTCTTGTCTATCATTACAACCGTCGGGAAGCCGGTCACCTTGAAGTAGCGCTGAGCTTTCATCATAACGTCCAGCTTTTCTTCGGAGTAAACATTCCTGTTCGGAATTCCCACCGGATACTGAAGTCTGGTGAGGACCAGTTTGGCGGCGGCAAATTCGTTGAACTCCTCAATGATAAAAAGATCGTCGTTCAACTGCGCGGAGAGGCACTGCGGATTGGGCAATTGCCAGAACAGAATCAGGAGCGGCTTGTCCTCGGCGGCAGCGACCTTGCGGGCAGCGAACGGGCTCCTGTGCCAGAGAGAGCGCTTCGCCAGTTGGAGGTCCGCCGCCGGAAGGAGATCCGGCAGAGAACCCGGCGCACCCGGCAGTAGATCACGCCCGGGCATCGCCTTTGGCTGCCTGGGCAACATGAGGCCCGGTATCTGCGGCAACTCAGGCATCTGTTCTCCGTCCGACGGCAGCCCCAGGGGCTCGAAATCAGGCAGTTGGTCCAGCCCCTGTGTCTCCGGCGGCGGCTCGACGATCGTGTCCCCGGGCGTCAGACTTTCTGCCGGAATCTCCCCGGGCCCTGGCAAAATGGAAAACGCCTCTCCCGGTGTCACCGGCCCTTCTTCTCCAGGCAGCGGCGGCAGCGGTATGTCTGCGGCATACGCCGGCCGCAGCGGCGGCAGAGCGGCGGCGGCGAGCAGAAAAATGAGGCGGGTCCTGGACATAAAAGTGCGATTGTAGCAGGTGAATCCTGGATTTCGACTAAGAAAGCGGACTCTCTTCGAACCACCCGGCAGCCCGGTTTTTCTCAACCTTGTCCCACGGAAAAACAGCGCCATTCATGGCGACATAGACGCCGTGCGGGAGCAGTCGTGCCGCGGCAATGGCGAAACCGAAATTGAACATCGCGTCCGATTGGCTCACAGAAAACGGCACCATCGCACCCGTCAGGACAATGGTCCGGCCGCGCACCGTCTGCGCCAGATGACGCGCGGTGAGCACCATGGTGTCTGTCCCGTGCGTGATCACCAGCCGCTCCTCCGCAGATGCCTGACAAGCCGCGGCCACTGCCGCGCGGTCCGCATCGAGCATCTCCAGACTGTCCTTCAGCAGCACCGTCTGGACACACTCCTCCGCCAGAGCCACCCTGCCCTGCCGCAACATCCCGAGGACCTGCGTGCGCTCAAATCCCAGCCGCCCCTCCGTCGCATCGTAGATTTTGTCTATCGTCCCCCCGGTGACGAGCACACGCAGGCCGGGGACAAGGGTTTGGATCGGGGCGTTCATAGCGGGAAGTGGAAGGGGATGCCTGGCGGGGCAAGCGCGAGGCGCGGCACGGAATGCGCGCTCTTTCCGGCGGGAGGGCGGGCTCTGCATAAACAACCCGCGCCGGGAATGAAGTGTTGACGATAGCAAAAACGCCCGGTATTTCACGCGACCGGGCGGGCATATTCGCTCTCCGGCCCGCCACTGCTCAAAACACCTCCACTTCTTCCTGACATGGGCACCATCACCAAACGGGATCTCGTCGTTCAAATCAGTGATCAGACGGGGCTCACGCAGCATCAGGTCTTCGATGTTTTGCAGCTCTTCCTCGACAACATCACCAGCCATCTCGCGCAGAACAACGAAGTCGTGCTGCGCAATTTTGGCACATTCGAGATTCGCGTCGCCAAAGCCAAGATCGGGCGCAATCCCAACGATCCGGCAAAGGATGTGCCCATCCCCGCGCGCTCCATTGTCAAATTCAAGCCCGGCAAGGAGTTGAAGGAAAAAGTGGCCTCACTGCTCCCGGAACTGAAATAGCAGGTCCGCGCCGCGGCTACTTTTTCTTTTGCTGCTCCGCGAGTTCCTGGACCCGGGCGATGAACTGCTTCATCGAAAGTGCTCCGATGATTCTTCCGATCACCGGAAGCGGCACGTGGTGCAGCTTGTGAAATCGGATGCAGCCCACCCCGCTGTCGAGCCGCACTCCCGCCCTGGCATAGCCCTCCTCCAGTTCCTTGCGCAGAACGGCACTCCCGTATACCGCACACAGATAGATCGCCATGTGGTGCTTCTGATTCGCGAGGGCGGCATACATGAGCGGCTGTTTATTGTGAGTGTCAGGCAGCACTGACAGCGGCACCTCCCAGCAGATCATCCCGTAGTTCATCACCTCCTCGAATCCCTTGGGCATACTCCGCCGCATGGCTCGCAGCACCGCCGTGATCACCGTGCGGCGGTCACCGGGCAGGGACGCGAGATATTCATCAACAGTGGCAGCGGAGGATTTCATACCGTCCGCTTAACACCGCCGCCGGGTGCATCGCAAGCCGCAACCCTTGCCTTGCGCGGCACCCGGAGGCAGGCCCTGCGATACGCAATTGTGCAGCGGCGCGGCTGGACAATCCGGGACGCTGAGGCCACGGCTGCGGCCTGTGAAGGAAGCCACCACCGGATGGGGGCATCTCAACTTCGATGAGTTCCTCTTCCATGATGTCCGCCCGGTCATGGCTGACGAAACAATAAAGCCCACTGACAGCCATGCACCCGATCAACCGCCGCACCTTTCTTCGCAACAGTAGCGCGCTCGCCGCTCTCACTCCCGCCGTCCTGTTCGGTCAGGAAAACAAGCCCGGCACGCCACCTGAGATCCAACCGGCGGAGCCAAAGCCCGATCCCTATGCCGACGCCGTACTCGTGAAAGGCGAGCCGCCGCTGCCGGAAAAGGGCGCGTTCACGATCGTGGCGCTGCCGGACACGCAGCATTACAGCGAGAAATATCCAGACACTTACGTTGCCCAGACCCGCTGGATTGTCGAGCAGCGCGAGGCACGG